>CAVIBA010000211.1:0-2126 GCA_963640785.1 Bulleidia sp. | reverse complement strand
TTTCTATATCTTTTTTATTTTTCAGTCTCACATCTATTGTAACACTACAATTTTTCGACGTAGAATAGTAAAATAGGTATTGACAAGCCCGTGTCTGTTGTGTTATAATATACTGCCGCATAATGTAGGCTCAAAGTGCCATTGGCCGCCTGCATCAGCGAGTCTTTATGAAAGCGAGGTGCTTTTCGTGTTCGCAGTAATTGAAACTGGCGGAAAGCAGTACAAGGTCAACGAGGGCGACGTCATCTTCATCGAGAAGCTGGACGTTGCAGAGGGCGAAACTGTTACATTTGATAATGTAAAGGCTCTGTCCCTGGGCGATTCCCTTGAAGTGGGTGCTCCCAATGTGGACGGTGCTGTTGTCAAAGCCAACGTGATCAAGAACGGCAAGGGTAAGAAGATCTATGTTCTGAAGTACAAGTCCAAGAAGAACGAGAAGAAGAAGATCGGTCACAGACAGCCCTATACCAAGGTTCAGATCCTGTCCATCGGCAAGAATGCCTGAGCCCCGGGGAGACAACGATGACTAAAATAAGGTTTTTCCGGACAGGCGGTGTGTTTTACGGCTTT
This sequence comes from Bulleidia sp., assembly GCA_963640785.1. GTDB lineage: Bacteria > Bacillota > Clostridia > Oscillospirales > CAG-272 > UMGS1002. Next base: position 1,556 of record CAVIBA010000211.1, on the reverse strand, counting down.
GAGGAGCAGGGACACAGCGGTTACGGCGAGGCGGGAGACGATGTTCTGTGCGCCGCGCTGTCGGCCATGACTATGCTTATAGTCAACACTGTGGAGATTGCCTACGCTTCCGATATTGAGTACACCGTTGACGAGGGCGCGACGCGCATCTGCGTCCGTTCGAAGGCGGCTTTGCCCGAATTCGAAGAGGACGAGAAAAAGCGATACGCCGTTTCCGGAGTGTTCATGGCCTATTATTATCAGCTTAATGATATGGTCGAGGAATACTACGATTACCTTGAGATCGAAGTTGTCGACAGGGATTACCAATGACTGTATCAGAAACGACAGCATTTATCTATTAATTACGGAGGAAATAACGATGTTCAGAATCAGTTTGCAGTTCTTCGCTCACAAAAAGGGCGTCGGCTCCACCAAGAACGGCCGCGACAGTGAGTCAAAGCGTCTTGGCGTCAAGAAGGCTGACGGGCAGGGCGTTGTTGCCGGAAATATCATAGTAAGACAGAGAGGAACCGCCATCTGGCCCGGTAACAATGTTGGTATCGGCAAGGATCACACCCTCTTTGCTCTGATTGACGGCACAGTCAAGTTCGAGCACAAGACCAAGGACAAGAAGCAGGTTAGCGTATACGCTGAGTAACTTTCAAAAATATCCGCCGCGCTTCGGTGCGGCGGATATTTTTTTGCGCGCCGTAATATTTTTTTATACTTTTTCGCGCAAAAAGGTTTACAAAGCGTGCAAAATGCTGTAAAATATATCTGATCGACTAACGGAGGGAAACCGTATGGATACACCTATTTACAAACGCGTTCTTGTCAAGCTGTCCGGAGAGGCAATGCAGGGCAAGGACGGGATAGTTGACTTTGATATGCTTGAAAAAGTCGCCGAAACGCTCAAGGCGGCGACCGACAAGGGCGTGCAGATTGCAGTCGTCGTCGGCGCGGGCAACATCTGGCGCGGGGCCAAGCAGGGCAAGAACATGAATCGCTGTCTTGCAGACCACATGGGCATGCTGGCGACTGTAATCAACGCGCTGGCAATAAAGGACGCCGTCATAAACGCAGGCGGCCTCGCGACGGTAATGACGCCCGTCGACATGCCGCAGTTCGCCGAGTTCTATTCTGACGAGCACGCCATCGAGCGGCTCAAAGAAGGGTACGTCGTGATATTTGGCTGCGGTACCGGCAACCCGTATTTCTCGACCGACACCGGAGCGGTTCTTCGTGCGGCGGAGATTCAGGCTGACATAGTTCTCATGGCCAAGAACATCGACGGTATCTACGACAAGGACCCGCGCAAGTTTGACGATGCTGTCAAGTACGACCGGCTCTCGTACAGTGAGATACTCGACAAAAAGCTCGCAGCCTATGACCTCACTGCGACCGCCTTCTGCGCGGCCAACTCGATCCGTACATACGCATTCGAGCTCAAGGATCCGGAAAACATTCTCCGCGTGCTCTGTGGCGAGCGGATCGGAACCGAAACCTATTGATTTTACAGAACATAAGAAAGGATCAAACACCTATGAAATTCAACACTAAACCCTATGAAGAAA
>CAVIBA010000210.1:0-2188 GCA_963640785.1 Bulleidia sp. | reverse complement strand
GGACAAGGGTCCCGTGGAAAGCTACACGCTCCCCGGAGTGACCGAGGATCACAGCATCGTCGCGACCTTCGTTAAAAAGGTCGTGCCCACGCCGACCCCGACGCCGACTCCGACGCCCGATGCTACCGATACCGACGACGATGAATGATAACGAACAAAAATTCCCGACTCAAAGAGTCGGGAATTTTTTCTCTTTTGTTACGCCATGCCGCCGGCAAAGCGGTTGAACATCGCCGCGACCTGCGCGCGGTCGGCGCCGAGCTGCGGGCTGAGCGTCGTTTTGCTCGTGCCGTTTATTATGCCCGCGCCGACAGCCCAGCACATGCTCTCACGTGCAAAGGCGCTGATCTGCTGAGCATCGGTATAGCCGTCAAGATCGGAGTAGACCTCGGTGTCATAGCCCTTGTAGTTTGCGTATCTGTTCAGGAAGGTGACGAGCTGCTCGCGCGTCAGGGTGTCGTCCGGCGCGAAGCGGCCGTCGACGTAGCCGTTTGAGATGTTGTTGTGCGCGCCCCAGAGCAGAGCGTCGTAGTAATAGGCGTCCTCGCTGACGTCTGTGAAGCGGTTCTCATAGCCCGCCACGTCGGGACTGCCCTCGAGACGGTACAGGACCGTGACGAGCATGCAGCGCGACATTTCAAGGCCGGGCTGGAAGGTCGTGTCGGAGGTGCCCTTGAAAAGACCGGCAGTGATCACGCTGTCTATATCATTGTGCGCCCAATGCGTCACGGGCACGTCGGTGAAGTTCTTCGTCGGGCATTTATCGCCGAGCGGGCAGCCGTCCTTCCAGACCGCCACCGCGGTCACATCGGCCGCGGGCATATTTATGTAATAGTATCCGTCGCTGCCGAGTACGGCCGCCGCTCCGCTGACGTCCCAGCGGTCGAAGACCTTTCCGCTCTGCGCGGTCGGGACGAGCTTTACTCTGGTCCCGGCAGTGTAGCTTCCGCTGCCCTCGCCGCCGGATACGCTCAGCTTATATGTGGCCGGAGCGGTCCCGCCTGTCCAGACGGCCGTTATGTAGCGCGACTTGTCGGCGATGCTGCCGGCGCTCAGGACAGCGCCGGTGTCGGAATCCTTCCAGTAGTCGAGCTTATAGCCCTCACGGGTGGCAGTCGGCAGCGAGCCGTAGGCCTGGTCCTTGTAGTATGCCGCGACGCGGTTCCCGCTGACAGCGCCTCCGTTCGCGTCGATTATGACGGCGACGAAGTTCGTGAGATTGCTGCTGTAGTTGCCGTAAAGGAATATCTCGGCCTCGTTCAGACGCCGCTTTACGAGCCCGGGGAGTATATCTCTGCCGGCCGAGCATAAAACGGAGAATGCGTCGGCGATCTCAAGATCGGGAATGGGGTTGCCGTAGCTGTCCCTGAAATTGGCCTGGACATAGCGCGACAGACGCCAGGTGGGGTTGGCTTCGACCCAGTAGGGGCCGAAGTTGTACGCAAGGCTCACGAGTGCGTCGAATACGCCCTGATCGGCGTCAAGCCCGTATTTTTCGACCGTCAGATTGGCCGCGGCCTCGAATCTGGCTATATCCTGCTCAAAGTATGCGTCCGCCTGCTCGATCGTTATCGTCATGCCCTCGTAAATGTCCGCGGCGCAGTGACCGTAGCCTATCGTCCAGTATTCCTCGGAGGAATGGGCCTTGTACGCCGTAAGGACGCAGCCCTCCCAGCTTTTGATGAGAAGCTTGAGATTATCGCTTGCCTTCATATCGGCGGCCTCCTCCGTGTCGGCCAGAGCCGATGCGGGAACAAGGGTCACGAGCATCAGAACGGCAAGCAGAAATGATATGTATCTTTTCATGTATGTCTCCTGTGATGCGTGAAAATAAGTTTAAAAATAAGCGGCAAAAGTATTACATCTGATATTTTAACAAAAAAATACTGAAAAATCAAGGGCTTTGTTGCCGGCGGCCGCGAGCGGCAAAGCCGGGGATGCGCCCCGCTGCAAAAATCGCCTAAACGCCGCGGAGAAGCGGCGGCTATTTTGTCACAGGCGCTTATTGACATGCGCAGGCGAATATTATAAAATTTATTGTAAAAACGTTTTTTTGAGGAGCTGAATACAATGCGCGATTACAGCAAGGAATTTGCCGACAGAGTGCAGTATATACGCGCGCTCGTAGAGGAGAGCGGCGTTGACGGCATCGTTTTCGGAAACTCCGGCGGCAAGGACTCCGCCCTCG
>CAVIBA010000209.1:0-2189 GCA_963640785.1 Bulleidia sp. | reverse complement strand
GAGTAGTTGGCTTCGCCCTCGAAGGCGGTTATCTCGGTCTTTCCGAAGCCGAGGAGCTCGCGCAGCTTCTTTATCTCGTCGTCAGACGGGACGCGTCCCGTCTCCTCCTTGAATTCTCCCCAGGCCTCGTACAGAGGATATACCGACAGGTCAAGCGCGCCGCCGGAGAGATTATAGACGCTCAGCGCCGTGGACAGCATTTCGTTTACCTGCGGCGTAACGATGACGTCCTTGCCCCCGGCGTTGTTTATAAGCGAGGTATAGCTGCCCTCGTTATCCGGGTCGAGCATATCGTCCATCGCGTTTATAACTCCGACGGCCGCGCTGATGCCGTCGCCTGCATATTTGCCGTAGGCGGTGAGCGTCATGACCGTGTCCATTGCGAATATCTGCTTCTGCACGGGCTCGTCGCCCGAGCACGCGCACAGCGGCAGCAGCATGCACACGCACAGCAGCACCGCTATCATCCTTTTAGCCAGCTTCATATTTTATCCTCGAAGTTTATTTTTATTTTTTGATTATAACATATATGAAAGCAATTGAAAACCGAAATTTTGCGGCCGCGCAGTGCAGCGCACACTATAACTGTTTGTTGAAAGCGGCTGCCGACACAATATATAGTAATTTCGCCAAAATACTGAATTTACAGAACGTTTACGACTTTGTTCGTCGTTTTACGGCTGCCCGTGTTGACATAATCCGACTTGTGTGTTACAATTTGATTACACTTTGAAATATTCCACAGGGAGTCTTACGATGAAAAAACGACTTATCAGTTCATTTCTGGCTCTGCTGATGTGCCTGTCGCTGCTTGCGGTGCCTGCCGGAGCGGACGGGATCAGCGGAGCGAAAACGACGGCCGCCCTCAATCTCAGAAGCGGCGCGAGCACGAGCAAATCGATAATCATGACCATGCCTGCCGGCGCGGAGGTCATAGTCGGCATGACGCAGAACGGCTGGTGCAAGATCGTTTACAATAACACCGTCGGCTACGCCTCGGCAGAGTATCTGAAGGCCGCCGACAAGGTCAGCGGCAATTTCGGCACCGGCACCGTCTCCGGCGACGACGTGCGCATGAGAAGCGGCGCCGGGACCGGCAGCTCCGTCGTCGGCACCTACGATAAGGGCACGAAAATGTCCGTCATCGGCGCGGCCGGCAACTGGTACGAGGTGAGCTATAACGGCAAGACCGGCTATGTCAGCGCGGATTATATGAAGCTGTCCGTCGGAAACGCCTCCGGCTCGACGCAGACCGCGAGCACCCCCGCCCCGACGGCCTCGGCAGCCGCGTCAACGGGCAGCGGATTTGCGGCAAGCGTCATCGGAACGAGCGTAAGGCTCAGAAGCCAGGCGAGCACGAGCTCCGATACGCTCGGCTACTACTCCAACGGCGTCAGCCTTACGGCGCTCGGCTCGGTGAAGGACTGGTATAAGCTCTCCTACAACGGCAAGACCGGCTATATGGCCGCGCAGTATGTCCGCATAACCCCGACAAGCAGCTACTCGACCGCGAAAAGCGGCACGGTATCCGGCAGCGACGTGCGCCTGAGAATGGGACCGAGCACCGACTTTGCCGCGATAAGCACGCTCAGCAAGGGCGCAAGCGTAAAGATAAGCGGCGAAACCGGCTCCTGGTACGAGGTCAGCTGCAACGGCCAGTACGGCTACATGAGCAAGGACTACATAAAGATCGTCAGCACCGCCTCGACCGCGGCCGTTGAAAAGCTCGATCAGATCGGTATAGTCACGGGCGACGGCGTGCGCATGAGAAGCGGCGCGGGCACGAGCTATTCCACCATCGGCTACTACAACAAGGGCATCCAGCTCCAGGTCACGGGCAAGACCGGCTCCTGGTACGCCGTCAGCTACAACGGGCTGAGCGGCTACATGAGCACAGACTATGTCAGGCTAAGCACCGGCAGCGCGGTTGCAAGCCAGATAGTCGCCACGGCAAAGCAGTATCTCGGCACGCCGTATGTCTATGGCGGCTCCTCCCCCCGCGGCTTTGACTGCTCGGGCTTCATGTACTATCTCTACGGTCAGTACGGCTATTCGCTCTGGCGCGGCGCGGGCGGTCAGTGGAACAATAACGGCACGAAGGTCGATAAGAGCCAGCTCCAGCCCGGCGATCTTGTCTTCTTCTCCGACAGCGTCGATCCCATCGGACATGTCGGCATGTACATCGGAGA
>CAVIBA010000208.1:0-2738 GCA_963640785.1 Bulleidia sp. | reverse complement strand
CGCCGGGCGAGCAGACCTTATTCATCAGTGCGATGGGGTGCTCGCCGCTGTCCATTGCAAGCGCGCCGCTGCCCATGACGGTCGCGGTGGCTATCTCCTCGGCCATCGGGCGCGAAAAGCCGGCGCGCACTCCGGCCTCGGCCAGAGCGTCGATATACAGCAGCACGAAGGCTCCCGACGCGCCGCCGAGCGCGGCAAAGGCCGGGAACATGTTCTCGTCAATGTGATATATCCTGCCGACCGACGAGAAGATGCCGTCGGCGATCTTTATATCGTCCTTTGTCGCGGCCTTGCCGCCGCAGACGGCCGTTACGGCGGCCTTGACGCGGGCGTTTATGTTGGGCATGCATCTGACGACGGGCGTACCCTTCGCAAGGCGCTCCTCGTACCACGCGGTGTTCTTGCCGGCGGCGATGGAGATGACGGTCTTGTCCTTCGTCACGCCCTTTATTAGCTCCGGCATCACCTCCGGAAGCACCTGCGGCTTGACCGCCAGGACGATGACCTCCGCCCTGTCCGCGACCTCCGCCGCCGTCGCGCAGGGGATCAGCCCGTGCTTTTCCTTGAGCGCGAGCGTCTTGCCCTGACTGCGGTTATAGCCGTAGAGATAATCGTTTTTGAATTTTCCGCAGGACGCCATGCCCGCGATGATGGCTCCGGCCATGTTGCCGAGCCCTCTATAAAGCCGTATTTCATAAGCGCACGCTCCTTGTTTTTTTACTATTTTATCATCACCGCGGCGTTTTAGCAATCACCGACGGCATACTATATTGTAATAAATTTTCTGTTGCAAATGATTATGTAACCTGATATAATGGTTGACACCGAATTGTAACCGCATCCCCGGAGGTTTAAGCATATGAAAAAATTTCGCAGAGCGCTGGCGCTTGTGCTGGTCATAAGCAGTCTGCTCGCCGTCACGTCCTTTACGGCGCTCGCCGACGACAGCTCGATCCCCGGCGAGAGGCTCGCTGTTTTCGACAACGTCGGCCAGATGAACAACAACACCTTCACCGATGTCAGCTCCCTCAACTGGTTTTATTCCGGCGTGAGGACCGCGTACAACAAGGGCATCATGCTCGGCTGCGGCGACAAGACCTTCCGTCCCAACGACAACGTCAGCTGGGCCGAGGCCATAACCATCGCGGCGCGCATCCACGCGGCGTATAACGACAACCTCATAGAGGAGCCGCGCGCGGGCGAGGCCTGGTACGCTACATATTACAGATACTGCACGGCACGGCGCCTGCTGCCCTCGGCGACGCCCTCGCTGAATAATCTGGAGCAGAGCATAAACCGCTATAACCTCGCGTATCTTTTCTCAAAGACGATAAGCGAGGAGGACATGCCGCAGATAAGCGACTACTCCATCGGCGACGCGGCGAGCATCCCCTCCTACTACGCCTCCTGCGTCCGTCTGCTGTACTCTGCCGGCGTTATGATAGGCGTGGACGCCGCAAAGCGCTTTTACGGCACGAGCACCGCGAGCCGCGCGCAGATAGCCACGGTCGTCGCGCGCCTCGTCGAGCCCGCCCTTCGCCAGGGCCACGACTCGAGGGTGAACGCCGACATGGCGGCATACGAGGCCAATCTCGAAAACGGCAGCGTCACCGCGCAGATAGGCAAGGTCAGCTACTGCCTGTATAAAAGCTACGAGACCGTAGATACCGTCAGCTACAGCCTGTACGAGGTCACGGCAAGCGACGTCAGCCGCGAGCTGTACAGCGCCGTTGTGGGCCAGTACCTGAGCAACGTCAGTGTCTATGACGGCAGGGTCTACTTCTGCCGCAGTACGAGCGGCAGCGAAAAGGGCTCGCTGATGTGCTACGATCCCAGGACCGACATGTGCTACAGCATATACGACGGCTATATAATCGAATCGTACTGCTTCTACAACGGGCAGCTTTACGCGCTGGCGTTCACGAAATACGCCGACAAGCCAGAGGGCTACACCTACGCCTTCGGCGTCATAGCAAACGGCGCGTTCAACGCCATAAAGGCCGATCTTGAATACAACACGGTCGCAAACTTCGTCCCCTACGGCTGGAACGGCAGGATATATTTCAAGATGGCCGAGCTCACCACCGTCAGGGACTCTGCGGGCAACGAGAGCGAGACATATATCGATAAGCTCTACGCCTATGACATCGCGCTCGGCGATATCTCGAAGGTCTGCGATTACAAGATAAACACGAGCTTCTTCGACGGCCACGTCATGTACTTCCTCGCCTATGACAGCGACGGAAACTACGACCTGAACCTGTACGCCGTGTCGATCCAGGCTCCCGGCGCGATCACGACGATCGGCGAGTTCCCCGCGACGACGAACACGCGCAACCGCTCTATATACAAATATGACGATGAATTTTACTGCCTGTCGTCGTTCAACCGCTACGTCTACAGCATGGACGAGACCGGCACGAGCCGCATAGCGCTCTACTGCGGCGGCGTTTACGACAGCATAAATTTCACGGCCGACAAGCTCGTCCTTGTGCCCAACACCCTGCCCACCAGCAACGCCAACGAGCTGAAGGTCTATAACGCCAAGAGCATGGCCGCCCGCTCGCTCTACGGCGACTGGCTCGGCCAGAGCGTTTACTACACCGGCGCGCGCTTCGTGCCCGACGACGGCAAGTACTACTCGACGAGTCAGAGCGTCAGCACGGTCACCAATCTGCCTATAACCGTCACCAAGGCCTTCTCACGCGGCAGCGACTTCATCGTGCAGACCAAATACG
>CAVIBA010000207.1:0-2780 GCA_963640785.1 Bulleidia sp. | reverse complement strand
GCTCAGTCCCATCTCCCGCAGCCGCGCCGCGGTGGGGTAGTCAAGCTCCATGAACAGGCTCGGATCGGTGCCGAGCGTGCGCTTGTCTATCCTGTCGACGTTTATCGTCTCAAATTTATTGCTGCGCAGATCTATCGCGTCGAGCTTGTGCTGCGAGTACTTATATTCGTCGCCGTATGCGACCATCGGCGGCGCGGTGGGAGCATCCATGCTCAGGAGCCTCGCGTAGTCGTCGGCCTCACGGTCCACGGCGCGCGTGCCCATGCCGAAAACGAGGCGCAGCATGCCCTTGTTCTTCGTGGAGGAATTCTGGCGGTTGAGGTAGAGATTCTTGGAATGTCCGACGCCCGCTATGTGCGGATAGTAGTAGTCGCCGTGAACGTCGCCGCATACGCGCATGACCAGCAGCGCCATCTGCTCGTCGCGGTCAAGAAGATGACGCTCGGCGCGGTATTTTATCGCGTCGGGGTCGACCGTGGAGGCGTAGACCTGCTTTACGGCGCGCTCAAAGACCTCGTAGCGCTCCCTGAGGCTGCCCTGATTGGGGCAGAACACGCTCTCGTACTTTCCGGCGAAGGCGTTGCCGAAGCCGTCCTCAAGTATGGAGCTCGAGCGCACGATGATAGGCGACTGGCCGAAATATTCGAGCATGGACATGAACTGCTCCCTGATGCTCGGCATGAAGGAGCCATTGAGCAGCAGCTCGCGGATATCGGGGGCGCATTTGAGATAGTCCTCGGCCTCGACCATGCGGATTCGCGAGTTCCACAGGCCGTTCTGGACGCCGTAGGTGTAGAATACGTCCGCGCCGATGTAGTACGAGTCGTGCGGCTCGATGCGGGCATTATACAGCTCCGGCGCCTCGTCGCGCAGGATGTTCCGCGCGAGCAGCATGCCGGCGGCCTTGCCGCCGATGCAGCCGGTGCCGATCTCGCGGTTTTTTATGTACATGAGGTCCTTCATCGAGAAGTATTTCCGGCACAGTGCCAGGCGCGTCGGCTCGTTGCCAAGAAGGCAGCGCAGGATGTTCTCCTTGAGCTGCTTTCCGGCCTCGTCGGTCGGCTCGCTGCCGTCGGCGACGGAGTCGAACATGCTGTCCCAGCAGTCGCGCCGCTCGCCGGTCTGGGTGAAGCGCTCGAATATCGCGTAGTTGTCCGCGCTCGAGGTGAGCGCACGCCACTTCGTGCCGCTTATCTTCAGCGGGAAATAGGTCGTCGGAGTGTAGCGGCCGCGCACCTTTACCGCGTGCATGTAAACGCTGCCCTCGATCGTGCGTATATTCACCAGCAGCGGCGCCTCCTTGCGTATGCGCGATATCGTCTCATAGGTGTGCTTTTCATAGTCGATCGGCTGATACGCTATTGCCTGACGGCGGATAAGGAAGGGGCTTATCAGCAGGAAGAAGTTTGATATCATGAGGTCCGAAAACCAGTATTTCTGAAGATCGGACAGGCAGTCGAACACGAAAAACGTGCCGAGCGGCTCCTTGTCGATGATCCTGTGCACCTGCACGGCGAAGGTCTCGAAGCCGACGCGCGGATCGAGCCTGTACTCCTGAACGTTGGCTCCGCCCTCGCGCAGCGCGTCGGTGTCCATTACTTCCTCGTGGTCGCCGAAGCGCAGGTAGGCTATGCGCTTGCCCTGACGGGCGATGTTTGTGACGAATCTCGTCGCGACGTACATGTAGTCGCTGATGTGCTCGCACTGCCAGACGACGGTGTCGCCCGGGCGCAGAAAGTCGATGGCCTCGTCAAGACCGTCGATGCCGGTGCTTATGCGGCGTTCGCTATCCATTCTCTTTTCCTCCTGTTGATCATAATAATGCGCAGGCCGCCGGAAAACCTCCGGCGGCCTGATTCTTGCCCTGTTATTTCATGTCCGCCGGATCCATGAGCTTTACGGTGATATCCAGTGTCCTTCCGTCACGCCAGACGGTGAAGGTGATGCTGTCGCCGGCCTCAAGGCCCTCCTTCGCGTCGACGACGGCGGAGGTCGTAAACGCGTCCTCGCCGTTTACCTTGGTGATTATATCGCCGCGGACGATGCCCTTGTACTCCGCGTCCGAGCCCTTCGTGACTGCGCTGACGTAAAGCCCCTGCGGAATGCCGTAGTATTTGGCTATATCCTCGCTCACCGGTCCGACGGTCACGCCGACGGACACCCGGCCGTACACGGCGCCGTCCTTTATGAGCGCCTGCACTATGCTCTCGACGGTGTCGGAGGGGATCGCGAAGCCGAGACCCTCCACGCCCGAGCCGAAGGATGAGATCATTTTCATGTTTGTTATGCCGATGACCTGGCCGCGGCTGTTGAACAGCGGGCCGCCGGAGTTGCCCTCGTTTATCGACGCGTCGGTCTGGATGAGCGTCATGGTCGTGCCGTTATAGCTTATCTCGCGGTTGAGCGCCGAGACGATGCCCCGCGTCATGGTAAGCCGCAGGTCGGGGGAGAGGGGGTTTCCGATGGCCGCGACGCTGTCGCCCACGCTGAGGGTCGAGCTGGAGGCAAACTCCGCCGCCGTGAGGCCGTCTGCGTCGATCTTTATGACGGCGATATCGCTGGTGGAGTCATAGCCTGCGAGCCTTGCCTCGTGCTCGCTGCCGTCATAGAGCACGACCGTGGCCGAGTCGCCGCCGTCGATGACGTGGGTGTTCGTGATGATATATCCGTCCGGGGAGGCGATGACGCCGCTGCCCCAGGCGTAGTAATCCTCGCCCTTTTCGTCGCTGAACACCTTGATGCCGACGACGGCGGGGCTGCATTTTTCATATATGACGCTG
>CAVIBA010000206.1:0-2029 GCA_963640785.1 Bulleidia sp. | reverse complement strand
TCACTTTTTCTATATCTTTTTTATTTTTCAGTCTCACATCTATTGTAACACTACAGCGGCGCTCCGGCGCCGCCATTTTTACTCTTGACTTTTACGGCACATTATGATATAATTCAAGTTAATTACAGCTATTTTTTCGTCAAGGAGATTTCACAATGGCAGATGAGAAGGTAATGTCCCTCTCCGAGCAGGAGCAGGTGCGGCGTCAGAAACTCGAGAAGCTTGTCGCCGAGGGCAAGAACCCTTATGAAAAGACACGTTTTGACGTCACCGCCCACTCCGTGGACATCGTAAACAACTTTGAGACCATGGAGGGCAAGGACTGCTCCATCGCGGGTCGTCTGATGAGCCGCCGCATTATGGGCAAGGCATCCTTCATCCACGTCGCCGACAGATACGGCGAGATTCAGGTCTACGTCAAGCGCGACGACGTCGGGGAAGAGGAGTACGCCTCCTTCAAAAAGGACTACGATATAGGCGACATCGTCGGCGTTTCCGGCTTCGTTTTCAAGACCGGAACGGGCGAGATTTCCGTCCATGCCAAGAAAATTGAGATACTTTCCAAGGCGCTGCGCCCGCTGCCCGAGAAGTTCAACGGTCTGCGCGATGTCGACGCCAAGTACCGTCACCGCGAGGTCGATCTCATTATGAACCCCGAGGTGCGCGACACCTTTGTCATGCGCTCGCGCATCATTTCCTATCTGCGCAGCTACCTCGACGCGCGTGGCTTTCTCGAGGTCGACACCCCCATCCTTCAGACGCTCGAGATCGGCGCTTCGTCGCGCCCCTTCATGACGCACCACAACGCGCTCGACATCGACATGTTTCTGCGCATCGAGACCGAGCTCTACCTCAAGCGGCTGATCGTCGGCGGCTTTGAGCGCGTCTATGAGGTCGGCCGCATATTCCGCAACGAGGGCATGGACACGCGCCACAACCCCGAGTTCACCACCATCGAGCTCTACCAGGCCTACACCGACTACCACGGCATGATGGATCTTGTCGAGGATCTGTATTCCAGCGTGACCGAGGCCGTCTGCGGCACTAAGGTCATCATGAACCAGGGCGTTGAGATCAACATGGGTCACTGGGAACGCCTCACCATGGCAGAGGCCGTCAAGAAGTACAGCGGCTGCGACTATTACGCGTGGGAGAGCGACGAGGACGCGCGCGCCTGCGCCAAGGAGAAGCATGTCGAGGTTCCGGCGGACGCAACGCGCGGAACGGTGCTCATTGAGCTTTTCGACGCGTTTGTCGAGGACAGGCTGATTCAGCCGACGTTCATTTACGATTACCCTGTCGAGAACAGCCCGCTGGCCAAGCGCAAGCCGTCCGACCCGCGCTTTACCGAGCGGTTCGAGTATTTCATCAACTGCATGGAGTACGGCAACGCCTTCTCCGAGTTGAACGACCCCATCGACCAGCGCGAGCGGTTTGAGAGACAGGTAGCAATCAAGCGCGACGAGGAGCCCAACACCCGCGCCGAGGTGGATTACGATTACGTCACCGCGCTTGAGCACGGCATGCCGCCGACAGGCGGACTCGGCTTCGGCGTTGACAGACTTGTCATGCTGCTGACGGACAGTGCCTCCATCCGCGACGTGCTGCTTTTCCCGACGATGAAGCCGCTGGACAAGTAAATCTCTATAACTGTCTGCACCTGAAGCTATCGGAGCTTGTCGGCGGGATTTACACCAATTCTTACGCCAATTTAAGCCGAACTTACGCCAAAAATGCGATTGAAATTCTGCGACGGCAGATAAGTTAAGATAGCTTCCGACAATTTCATACTACTCAAGCCCGCTGATTTCGGTCAGCGGGCTTTTTCTGTTTTCAGCACCTACTACATCCGTGTGATGTTAGTAGGTGTTTTTTTGTTTCGGAGAGGCGGTCAAAGAAATTTTGAAAAAATCAAAAGTTTTTTCGTTCAAATCGAAAAAAAGTTCCCAATTGGTTAGTGAGGGCAAAAACCTCGTGAACCTTGAAAACAGAATACACATTCAACAGGTACATTCCTGATCGGGGGCGA
>CAVIBA010000205.1:0-2039 GCA_963640785.1 Bulleidia sp. | reverse complement strand
TATCAAAGAATGGATTACCGCCGATGAGTATTTTCTGATTATTGGCGAAGAATACCAGTAATCGGGAGGTGTTATGAAATGGCGAATGATATTATTGTTATCGGGAGCGTTGTTACCGCATTGTTAGCCATCGGTGCTGTAATCGTTGGTGTAATCAAATGGGTTCTCGCTCAAAATAAGCAATCGGTTGATATTGCAGACTTGAAAGCCAAACACGAGGCAGACATGGCAGAGATGATGAAAAAGGAAAGTGAGGACATTCAAGCCATCAAGGATGAATTGTGCGTACTTTCCTATGCTATGCTTGCCTCGCTCGATGGTCTCAAACAACTCCATTGCAACGGAGAGGTGACTAAGGCACACGACCGTCTCGAAAAGCACCTCAACCAAACTGCTCACGGGCAGAATCGTACTACCAAACTGTAAGTCGGTAGGGTACTTAACCCTGCAAATATCATATTAAAAGGAGAAGAAAACTATGTTGAACTACTCTACTATCCCAGTAATCGTGGTAATCTGCTATATTGCGATTACCGCTATCAAGTCCACGAAAATTGCAAGCAAGTGGTATCCGATTATCTCTTGTGCAATCGGTATGCTTACCGCCGTGGCAATGTACTACATTCTCCCCGACTTTATCGGGGCAACCTCGTTGGTCGTAGCCGTTATCTCGGGTGCGGTCTCGGGTCTCGCCGCTACTGGTTCTAATCAGGTACTCAAACAGTTGATGAAATCTGCTGAGGAGGGTACGCTGACTGTCGATACCTCTACTACGGATAAGACCAAGAGCGAATCGGCAGAGCCGAAAGAATAATATTTGACATAAGAAAAATGCCGGGCAGACTATCTGCTCGGCATTTTTACTCGTACTATCAAAACCTTTTTCCTCACGATGTAGGAAATGCGGTTCGGATAATACTCCAATGGTGGGCCATCAGGGACTCGAACCCCAGACCGACCGGTTATGAGCCGGTAGCTCTAACCAACTGAGCTAATGGCCCGCTCAATTGACCTCATTATTATATCGCGAATCGATCCGGTTGTCAATACTTTTTTACGAAATTTCTTAAAAGTTTGCCCGCATGATACAGTCACTTCAGCTTCTGTTGGCGCATCCATATACCCATGACCCATTTATGCGGCAGCACCTTCACACCGAATACCTGCATCTTCGCCTTGAAGCCGGGGATGCAGTAGTCCTTCTTCGGGTGCTTTATCGCCTTCCACGCCGCGCTGACTATCTGCTCGGGTGTGTACATGGCGGTGTATTTTTTGACGATAGTATCGGAATTTTTCTTGACTGCACGGTCAAAGAAAGCGGTTTTCGTCCAGAACGGGCACACGGCCATGACGTGGATTCCTTTCGGGCGCAGCTCGCGAGACAGAGCACGGGTAAAGCTGAGCACGTACGCCTTGGACGCCCCGTAGACGTTGATGTACGGTATCGGCTGGAACGCGGCCACGGACGCAATCTCGATAATCTCGCCGCCGCAGCTCATATACGGCAGGGTGACGTACGTCATCGCGGTCAACGCGCGGCAGTTGAGGTCGATCATTCCGAGGTTGTCCTCGAGGGATATGTTTTGCGTCGACTCAAATTTGCCGTATCCGCTGCAATTTATGAGAATTGAAACGTCCGGCTTGTGCCCGGCGAGCATTGAGGCGTAGGTTGTAACGGATTCCGGGCGCGACAGATCGAGGGATATGGGAACAACGGGAATCGGGGTTTCAGAGCGGAGCTGCTCGAGCCGTGTGGTGTCCCGCGCGATAGCCCACAGCTCGTCGTACTGACCGTGTGAGGACAGTGTACGGACAAACTCCCGTCCAATACCGCTTGAAGCACCGGTGATAACAGCGATTTTCTTCATAATCACACCTCGCATAACAAAATGTTAATACAAGTATATCACGAGTGGCATAAATTATCAATAGCTTATCGCGTCAAACTAAAAAAAATCTGATTTTTTCAAAAAAAGTTAAAATATGTAGTGTTACAATAGATGTGAGACTGAAAAATAAAAAAGATATAGAAAAAGTGA
>CAVIBA010000204.1:0-2065 GCA_963640785.1 Bulleidia sp. | reverse complement strand
ACTTAACAATTATTTTTTTAACTTTTTGGTCTCACATCATTGACAAATGTACACCGCCGAAATTTTCACTAAACCTTCAAATAGCCACTTGTAAAACTTCGCGTCGCGTGGTACAATGAAACACAACAAAAAACATACGAGGTGAAACTGCAATGCTTCATAAAACGATTGAACTCTCCGAAAAATACCCCGGCGCAACGCTGACGACCTACGTTTCCTACGATCCGCCCGAGCTTAAGATGCCGCGTCGGCGCGCGATGGTGGTCTGCCCCGGCGGCGGCTACCACTTTCTCTCCGACCGTGAAGCAGAGCCGATAGTCAAATTTTATCTTGCCGCCGGGCTCAACGTCTTTTTGCTCCGCTACACCGTCGGCGAGGGCGCGACCAATTACGCGCCGCTCATCGAGGCCAGCCTTGCAATCAAGCATATCCGCGAGCACGCCGTGGAATACAACATCGACCCGAACTACGTTTTCATCTGCGGCTTCTCCGCCGGAGGACACCTTGCCGCCTCAACCGGCACGCTCTGGAACATCCCCGAGGTGCGCGCCGAGCTCGGCGACGCCCCCGAGGACATCAACCGTCCGACCGGTATGGTGCTGTGCTATCCCGTGCTGATATTCTCGCACAAGGGCTCGTTCTACAATCTGTGCGGCACCAAAACGCCGACCGAGGAGCAGCTCGACTGCTACCGCCTCGAGAAGCACGTCACGCCTCAGACGCCGCCAGCCTTTATGTGGCACACCTTCAGCGACGCGACCGTCGACGTTCAGAACGTGCTGACCTTCTCCCAGAAGCTCAAGGACAACGGCATCCCCTTCGAGCTGCACATTTTCCCCGAGGGCAAGCACGGTCTCTCGCTCTCGACCGAGGAGACGTACAGCGGCAACCCCGACCTGCTCGTCGAGCACGTCCGGCCGTGGGCAGAGCTGTCGGTCAGATGGATTAAGAATTTCAAGTAATCGGATAACCGCAAAACTTCGGAAAACCAGGGTTCTTGGGGCTCTGCCCCAAACCCCGCTCAGGGGGCTTTTTGAAAAAAGCTCCCTGAGAACCCCGCAAAAACTTTGAAAAAATGGTTTGGCGGAGTGGTGGAGTAGGGCGGTCGCCGTGAGGATATGAGAAAAGCAGCGTCTTGAAAGGCGCTGCCTTTTTTGTTATCAACGGCGGGGGAGGTGGGGGAAGGCTACACGCGCAACGCTCGAATGGTGCGGTGCAGGTTTAGTTTATGTTTATATTTTTTGCAGCCCTCACCGCTATCAGCCGAACCTCACTCCCGCACTACCTCCATTTCCGCAAGTTTTTGCGGGTTCTTAGGGGGCTTTTTTCAAAAAGCCCCCTAAGCGGGGTTTGGGGCAGCGCCCCAAGAGTCCCCGTTTTGTCACCGTTCGCGCACGGCGGACAGCCTGCGCGCGAACTCGCCCGAGTAGAGAACGAGCGCGGCGGCGGTGATGCCGAACTGGAGCCAGATGAGCACCGTTTCGACGGCGGCGGGGAGGACGTTCCAGAGAAGCAGCGCGCAGAGAAGATACAGCCCGGCGGTCGAGACCTTGCCGTACCAGCGCGAGTCGAAGGGCATGCCGCCGTGCCCGAGCAGAACCAGCCCGGCGAGTCCCGCGCCCGCCTCCTTGACGATGAGCAGA
Source organism: Bulleidia sp. (assembly GCA_963640785.1). Taxonomy (GTDB): domain Bacteria; phylum Bacillota; class Clostridia; order Oscillospirales; family CAG-272; genus UMGS1002. The sequence continues at coordinate 422 of CAVIBA010000204.1, read as the reverse complement.
ATGAATATGAATATCACGTCGCCGCGATGCCACGTCAGACAGCCGATGACGGCCAGCTGCGTCAGCTTGTCCGCCAGCGGGTCGATGACGCGCCCGAGCGGCGTTATCTGACCGAGCGCGCGCGCCGCGCGTCCGTCCAGAAAGTCCGAGACGGCGGAAAGACAAAGCACGGCCAGCGCAAAGCCGTACTGCCCGCCGATATAAAGCCAAACAAACTCGGGAATCAGCAATATGCGGTAGTAGCCCAGAATGTTCGGAATTGCAAATATCTGTTTTGAATCAAAGTGCGTCACCTGCTCACCTCCGTGAGAAGTATGGTGTCCCACGGGCATAATTATTCATTAATATTAAACATATCGGATATTTTTGTACATTTGTCAATGATGTGAGACCAAAAAGTTAAAAAAATAATTGTTAAGTTA
>CAVIBA010000203.1:0-2069 GCA_963640785.1 Bulleidia sp. | reverse complement strand
ATTATATAATATTAATATCTGTGTAAACAACAAATTCTCTGCTTCGTTAAGGAGGAAAAAATGGAACAGGAAAAACAGGCAAAACTGAAACAGATCGCCGCAAATATCCGCCTCGGTATTCTCGAGGGCGTGCACGCGGCAAAGTCGGGACATCCGGGCGGATCGCTGTCCATCGCGGATATTCTCGCATATCTCTATTTTGAGGAAATGAACGTCGACCCCAAGAACCCTAAGTGGGAGGATCGCGACCGCTTCGTGCTCTCCAAGGGTCATACCGCTCCCGCTCTCTACGCCGCCCTCGCTGAGCGCGGCTACTTCGATAAGTCCGAGCTCAAGACCCTGCGCCAGGTCGATTCCTTCCTTCAGGGCCACCCCGATATGAAGGGTACCCCCGGCGTCGATATGACAACAGGCTCGCTCGGTCTCGGCATCTCCGCCGCATGCGGCATGGCGCTCGCGGGCAAGATCGCGAAAAAGAATTACCGCGTCTATACCATCCTCGGCGACGGCGAGACGGAGGAGGGTCAGGTCTGGGAGGCCTCCTTGTTCGCCAACCACTATAAGCTGGACAACCTCTGCGTCATCATCGACTGGAACGGCCTGCAGATCGACGGCCGCATCGTCGACGTCATGAACCCCACCCCCTACGATAAGAAGCTCGAGGCCTTCGGCTATAACGTCGTCACCATCGACGCGCACGACTTCGACTCGATTGCAAACGGCTTCGCCGCCGCCCGCGCCTGCACAGGCAGACCGACCGCTATCATCGCTGTCTCCACTAAGGGTAAGGGCGTTTCCTTCATGGAAAATCAGGCGTCCTGGCACGGGGCCGCTCCCGACGACGCTCAGTACGAGCAGGCTGTCGCCGAGATTAAGGCGTCGCTGTAAAGCTGTAAACTTGTGAAAGGATTAAATGAAAATGGCAGATAAAATCGCAACCAGAGAAGCCTACGGCAACGCGCTTGCCGAGTTTGGCGACAAATATAACTTCGTAGTGCTCGACGCAGACCTTGCGGCGGCCACCAAAACGGGCGTTTTCAAGAAAAAGTTCCCGGAGAGATTCTTCGACTGCGGTATCGCCGAGGGCAACCTCATGACCGTCGCCGCCGGACTTGCCGCTGCGGGACAGATTCCGTTCGCGTCGACCTTCGCGATGTTCGCGGCCGGCCGCGCCTTCGAGCAGATACGCAACTCCATCGGCTATCCCCACCTCAATGTCAAAATCGGCGCAACGCACGCCGGAATCACGGTCGGTGAGGACGGCGCAACGCACCAGTGCCTCGAGGATCTCGGCACCATGCGCACCATTCCGGGCATGGCGATAGTCAACCCGGCCGACGCGACCGAAGCGCGTGCCGCCGTCGAGTGGGCGATCAACTATTACGGTCCCGTCTACCTGCGTTTCGGCAGACTGGCCGTGCCGGTGCTGTTCGACAAGGACAGCTACAAGTTCGAGTTCGGCAAGGGCGTGACGCTGGCCGACGGCAGTGACGTGACCATCATCGCGACGGGCATCATGGTTGACATGGCGCTCTCCGCCCGCGAAATACTGGCAGCCGAGGGAATTTCGGCGCGCGTCATCAACATGCACACCATCAAGCCGCTCGACCGCGAGGCCGTGCTCAAGGCTGCGGCCGACACGGGCGCTATCGTGACGGCCGAGGAGCACAACATAATCGGCGGACTTGGCTCGGCGGTTGCCGAGGTCGTCTGCGAGGAGAGACCCGTACCGGTGCTCCGCGTCGGTGTTGAGGACAAATTCGGCAAGTCGGGCAAGGTTCCGGCTCTGCTCGAGCTTTACGGCCTGACGCCCGCAGCAATCGCGGCGAAGGCACGCGAGGCAGTGAAGCTGAAGAAGTAATATGCCACTGCGGTGGCGGCGACTGTCGGGGGTGTGGGCGTATTGGCATATGCCCGTATGCAGGGATAGTTCTGCACCCTTGGCAGGTTGCCGCCGGGATGAGGCGTATTGCATATGCCTATATGCATAGGGAGTTCTGAGCCCTTAGTGGGCGCTCGCCGTGGAGGCCACCGACGGTGGAGAAGTGTACTTTTCTGCCGCGAGCAGA
>CAVIBA010000202.1:0-2104 GCA_963640785.1 Bulleidia sp. | reverse complement strand
AGCGAGCGCCCTTGCCGAGATCCTCCATGCCTGCGCCGATAACCAGACCGCCCTCAGAGAATGCGGACTGTGTACGTCCGTAAACGATCTGAAGGAACAGCTCACGCATAGCGGTGTTGATAGCGTCGCAAACGAGGTCGGTGTTCAGCGCCTCAAGAATGGTCTTGCCGGGAAGAATCTCGGCGGCCATAGCGGCGGAGTGAGTCATACCGGAGCAGCCGATAGTCTCAACAAGCGCTTCCTCGATAACGCCGTTCTTGACGTTAAGAGACAGCTTGCAGGCGCCCTGCTGAGGTGCGCACCAGCCCACACCGTGGGTGTAGCCCGAAATGTCGGTAATCTGCTTGGCCTTTATCCATTTTCCCTCTTCGGGAATAGGAGCAGGACCGTGGTTGGGGCCCTGAGCCACAATACACATATTTTCTACTTCTTTGGAAGAGATCATGTTTGTACTCCTTCTTATATAATTTATTTAATTATTTCTCCGAAAACCTGACCAAACGCGCAGGCAGCGTTGCACTCATCGGTGTCGATGTGCATAGCGAGCGCGAACCTGGGGCTGACGCGGACGACCACGTCGCCGAAAATAAGCGGGCGCGCGGTGTCGAGCTTGACGCTGACGATCTGCTTGTCTGCGACGCCGAACTCGGCGGCATCCTCGGGCGTCATGTGGATATGACGCTTAGCAGCGATAACGCCCTCCGGGATCACCTTCTCATCGGCAGGGCCGGCCAGCTTGAGACCGGGAGTTCCGGCGATGTCGCCGCTCTCGCGGACAGGAACCGTGATGCCCAGCGCGCGTGCGTCGGTGAGTGACAGCTCGACCTGGTCAGCAGAGCGGACAGGGCCGAGGATAGAGACATTCATCTGACCCTTAGGGCCGACGAGCGTGACCTTCTCCTCGCAGGCGAACTGACCGGGCTGGCTGAGATCCTTTTTGTTGTGGAGCTGAGCGTCCTTACCGAACAGTGTCTCGAGCGTTTCCTGCGTGACATGGATATGGCGCGCAGAAGTTTCAACAAGAACTTTTTTCATAAATTTTACCTCTGTATGTTTTGTGAAAACTTTGTCGCTCATTATTATACCATAAAAAAATATTCTTGTAAATGGCGAAATGAAAACAAATTTATGAAAATTGCGTGACGGAGCCGCAAACGCGCTGCATAAGCGGCGCGGCGATGGAAATAATAAGCGGTAGTCACAGAAAGGGAGGAAAAAATCATGTCAGACAAGCAAAACAGCGACAACGAGCGCGCGCAGGACACAAATGAGGCGGGAAACGAATTTGAAAACATAATCAGGAGCGGAAGTGTCGTGACCGGCAGCTCGCAGGGGGACATACAGTGTCTCTCGATAATCGGGCAGATCGAGGGGCATTATGTTCTCGGCGATAACCAGAAGGCGACGAAATACGAGCACATAATCCCGCTGCTGGTCTCAATCGAGCAGAGCGAGAACGTGCGCGGGGTGCTTATCGTACTCAACACGATGGGCGGCGACGTTGAGGCGGGACTGGCGATTGCCGAGATGATAGCGTCGATGAGCAAGCCGAGCGTCTCGCTGGTGCTCGGCGGGGGGCACTCGATAGGTGTACCGCTTGCGGTGGCGGCGCGGCGCTCCTTCATCGTGCCGAGCGCGACGATGACAATTCACCCGGTGCGCATAAACGGACTCGTCGTAGGCGTGCCGCAAACCTTCAACTATTTTCGCGAGATGCAGCGGCGCATAATCCGGTTCATCTGCGACCACTCCTCGGCAGATCCCGACAAGATTCACGAGCTCATGATGCGTCCGGACGAGATTGCGACGGACGTCGGCTCGATCATCGACGGCGAAGAGGCGGTAAAGTACGGCATTATCGATCATGTCGGCGGACTTTCGGACGCGCTGGACACCCTGCGTGGGATGATGTAATTTGCCGCCCGAGGCAGGGTATGGGCGTATTGCATATGCCCGTACGCATTAATTGAATTTTTAGGTTGCGGTTCTCGCAGGGAAGCCTGCGGGAGCCGCTTTTTTTGATAAATAAGTTCTTTGGCCTTGGCGAGCACTCGCCGGAACGTCGGCGGGACGTGATTTAACTGTACTTTTCTGCCGCGAGCAG
>CAVIBA010000201.1:0-2113 GCA_963640785.1 Bulleidia sp. | reverse complement strand
ACACTTAAAACACGTCGGAGGCCGTCCACGGCGGCAGCCCGCCAAGGCCAAAGAATTTTTTTATAGAAAAGCGGTCTCCGCCGGACATCCGGCGGAAACCGCAAACTTAACACTCAATTTAACCGCATACGTGCAACATCAACGAAGTGCTGCCGCACTTCATTGATAGCAATAGCTCACACACAGCCACACCAATAATCAACCAAGTATCTTAACCTTCCCGATAATCGGCAAACCGGTCGTCTCGCCGCCGACGGCGTGGACGATGCCGATGACCATAAACACCACCGTCGCAAGATAGAGCGGCAGGCAGATCGCAAGGCTGAGTATCCAGCCGATGGGCGGAATCACCCACAGTATCGTGCTGAAAATCGCAATCACAACCTCGCAGAGGAACAGCGTCAGTCCCTGATTGACGTGGTAGCGGACGTATCTGGAGTCTGCTCCGGCAAACAGCGGCACCAAAAACAGAAGTCCAAGGTAGGAAAAGATGGCCATCAGCCGCTCTTCAACCGCAACCCCTGCCCCGCCGACATTGCTTCGCGCATCATTAGCACCGATCGCCGCACCGCAACGCGGACATGCCTTCAGCGCGTCATCACAGTCGGCACCGCATTTCATACATTTGGACATTCGCACTACCTCCAAAACGTAAAAATAGTTCAATAAACACCTAACGGAGCCTCGCGGCTCCGTTAGGTTGGCATAACCGCGGTCAACAGCTACGCCGAGGTGCGCGATAAGCTATGTGGAACTTATCACAATGATATTTTAACATGACTTGACGCGTTTGTCAATCCCGATTTCAAATTTTATTTAACTTATTTTCAATAGTTTTTTCGTTTTTTCGGTTTTATTCGGCAGAACCCGAGACTTTACAGGCCTCGCCGACCTCGCTCGTCTCGTCTTGCTCGATCTCGCACTCGGCCTTGTAGCCATCTACTGCGCCGCCGCTGCCGCCGTTTTTATGCTTGAGGTAACGCAAAAACAGTGTCCAGCACAAAAGGTGCGCAATCGCCGTCATCGTCCACGAGATGGGGTAGGAAAGGTACAGCACCGTCGTGGTCGGATAGGCTGCAAAAACGGTGTATATCCACAGTATGCGGGACGCGCAGGAGCCGACCAGCGACACAACCATGGGCGTTATCGAGCTGCCCATTCCGCGCATCGCGCCGCAGCCGACCTCCATGAGTCCGCAAAGCAGGTACGGTCCGCCGACGATGATAAGCCGCTTCATTCCGGCCTCGATTGCAAACTCGTTGCCCGGCGCGTAAAGCCACAGCAGCTCGCGCCCGAAAAGTATGGTTCCCGCGCCCATGATAAAGCCGATAACTGTCACAAGCCCATAGCACACGCCGACGATACGCGGCACTCTGTCGTATTTCTTAGCGCCGATGTTCTGGCCGACGAAGGTCAGCGTCGCGTGGTAAACTGCGTTCATCGCGGTGTATATGAAACTGTCAATGTTGGCGGCGGCCGTGTTGCCCGCCACAACGTAGCGCTCAAAGCTGTTGACTGATGACTGAATAAGCACGTTCGACAGCGAGAAGACGCAGCCCTGCAGTCCCGCGGGAATGCCAAAGCGCAGTATCTGAAGCAGCTTGTCGCCGTATATGTGCGTCTTGCGGAGGCTGAAATGCATGCAGGTGTCGGTTCTCATCATGAAGATGAGGATAAGTATCATAGAGAGCCAAGTGGAAACCGCCGTCGCGATGCCGACGCCCAGCGCACCCATGCCGAAGCCGAGCACAGTCAGAAGGTTGAGCGCGATGTTGACAAGTCCCGATACCGAGAGGAATATCAGCGGGTGCGCCGTGTCGCCGGTCGAACGGAGCATTGTGGCGCAGTAGTTATACACCATGCTCGCAGGCATACCGACCATGTAAGCGCGCATGTATGGCGCGGCCTCGACCAGCACACTCTCCTCGACACCCGTCCAGGTCAGCAGCGTCTCAGCGGATAAAAACCCGAAAATCGAAACAATCACGCCGAGTATCGTAGCGGCGGGAACGGCGGTGTGCACTGTTTTTGACACCTCGTCGAAACGGCGCGCGCCGTAGTTCTGCGCAACGCAGACGCCCGCACCGACCGACAGACCCATAAACAGCTGCAC
>CAVIBA010000200.1:0-2128 GCA_963640785.1 Bulleidia sp. | reverse complement strand
GAGCAGATCTCCGAACTCACGAATCTTGCCTTTGTTGCGTGTAGCAAGTACAATTTTCATATTTGTGATGTCCTTTCAGGTCAGAATTGGTTGTAAATAAACTGGTTTGCGTCATATCCGACACCCCACGCACCGAATATCACGATAACAAACACCAGCGTCGCCGCGACGGCGCAAAATGCGGCCGGGCGCGCTGTGAGCTCACGCCGCAAATCCTTTTTCTCGCCGTACGCGCTGACGGCCACCATCAAAACGCAGCACAGCGCCACGAGAATGTAGTCCGCCGCACCGAGTCCGAGCGAGGCGATCGAACCGTCGAACAGCGCCGACCAGTTGGGCGTGGTGAATATGCTGCCCACCATGCGGAAGGTCAGCGGAACGTCGCGATAGCAGTCGAGCACGCGGACGGTTCCCATGAGCAGGAAGGTTCGCACCATCATAAAGACGCCGTACCCGCCCGACGCGCACAGCCGCGGCGCGGCCGCGTGAAACCGCTCATAAAGCGGCGACAGCTCCTGCGAGACGAGAATTATCACTGCGTTGAGCAGTCCCCAGACTATGAAATTCCAGCCCGCGCCGTGCCACAGACCCGTCAGAAACCAGGTGACAAGCGTCGCGAGGTAGACGGGCAGGCGCTTCCCGAGCCCCGTGCCGAGGTGCGCGCGTCCCCCTTTGGACAGCTTCTGCATGGGAGCCGAAACCGAGAGCGGGTAGAAAATATAATCCGAAAACCACGTTCCCATGGTGATATGCCAGCGCCGCCAGTATTCCTTTGTGGACTTTGAGAAAAAGGGATGTCTGAAGTTCTCCGCGAGCCGTATGCCGAGCGCCTCGGAGAGGCCGATGGTGATGTCGATGCCGCCGGTGAAGTCGGCGTATATCTCGACCGAGTAAAATAATATCAGCAGCAGCGCGTAAACGCCGCGGTGCTGCTCGGGCTTGTCTGTCAGCGCCGTGACGGCGATGAGCATACGATCAGCCACGACCAACTTTTTGAAGTAACCCCACAGCACCCGGATGAGGCCGCGGCCGATGCCCTCGGCGTCCGGCGCGTGAGGTGCGGTCAGCTGGCCTGCGAGGTCGCCGAAGCGTGAAATCGGACCCTGTATCAGCTGCGGAAAGTAGGCGACAAACAGCGCGTATTTCGCGGGGTTGTGCTCGGCCTCAGTCTTTCCGCGGTAAACGTCGATGAGGTACCCCATTGCCTGAAAGGTGTAGAAGGATATTCCCATCGGCAGCAGCAGGCGCGGCACCGTCAGCCCGGACGAGCCGAAGATGTGCAGCACCGAGTTGAGGTTGACGACTGCGAAAGCGGTGTACTTTATCACCGCCAGTATGCCGAACCCGGCGACAAGTCCCAGAATGAGGACGCGGCGGCGCTTTTTCTTCTCTGCCGCGCGATAGGCCTTGCGCTCCTCCTTCGACATGCTCCCCCGCATGGACTCGACGTACGCGTTCTCCCTGCGGCTCATCTCGCCCATCCGCAGCGCCGTGAGGTAGGACGTCAGCGTCACGACGGCGATGTAGATGAGGTACTTCACATCGGCAAGGCCATAAAATATGTAGCTTGCCGCGAGCAGCAGGGACCACTGACATTTGCGCGGCACGACGTAGTAAAGCACCAGCAGCGCCGCCGCAAATATCAGAAATTCAACCGAGGTAAACAGCACGGCTTATTCCTCGTCGAGCCGGTTTATGAGCGCCATTATCGCCTTGGCGGAATTGAAGTTTTCGGGGATTATCTCCTCGGCGGGTATCGACACGTCAAACTCGTCGTTTATCTCGGTTATGAGCGTGACAATGTCGAGCGAGTCGAGTACGCCGTTGTCGACAAGTCCGGTCTCGGTCTCAAAATCGACATCATCGTGCAGACTGTTCAGTATTTCTATCAGTCTTTCCATTTTGGTTGGCCTTTCTTATTTATTCTCTGACTCGAGCGCGCGGCGGTCGAGCTTGCCGTTCGGCGTGAGCGGCAGGCGCGGGAGCCGTTTGATCTCATTCGGAAGCATGTAGCGCGGCAGGTAGTCGCGCAGGTAGGACGACAGCTGAGCCTCCTCGGCCGTCCCCATGTAAAACAGGCGTATGCGCCGACGCTCGCTGTCGTAAAGCGCGCAGCTGCGCGCGACGC
>CAVIBA010000199.1:0-2144 GCA_963640785.1 Bulleidia sp. | reverse complement strand
CGAGTATGAACGCGGACGCAGTGCGCTTCCCGAAAGGCGTCTTTCCGCCGGATGCAGACTTCGGCAAGGGTGAGCCCGTCCCCCTCACGCATCACGGGAGTGGGGGATGTCCAACACTTTGGGGCGACTCTTTTGAATTTGATTATGCCTTCGGCATAATCAAATTGTTCTTTCTCTGCTCGCGGCAGAAAAGTACAGTTAAATCACGTCCCGCCGACGTTCGGCGAGTGCCCCTCGTGGCAAAGAACTTTTTTATAAAACCGCTTTCCGCCGATGTTGTGGCGTGTGCCCGCCAAGGCTAAAGAACTTTTCTTAACAGCATATGGGCATATGCAATACGCCCACTCATTTCCCGGCTGTGAGACGTATTATCAACTTAATATCATCCGGCTGCACCGGCGCTTCGTGAGCGGCGCGGCAGCGGCGGATTGCGCCGCATTTGGTGCAGCGATGTACTATTACGTACCCGCGCCGGGGGTCGGGCTCGGTGCGGATGGGCTCCATGAGCCCCCCGCATTCGTTCTGCCGGTCGCCGGGGTTGTCGTCCACGTGGATGGACCACAGGCAGAACGGACAGTGATTGCGCGAGGAGTACCCCAGCGGCTCTACCCGCCGCCCGCAGTGGGCGCAGATAAAACCGCTGTCATTCTTGGAAAATCGCTTGGTCTCCATTATTTTTTGCCCGCCAGATGAGCTTCATACTGCTCGGCGAGGTATTTTTCAAACTTGGGCATGACCAGACGGTGTCCCTCTATGTTCAGATGGCTGACGTCCGTCGGCGTCTGGCAGTATTTCGCGCGGAAGCTGGCGTCGTTCATGTCGACGCCGCTGAACGAGGTGTCCATGGCGTTGAGGACGGGAACGTTCAGAAGCCCGCACATCTCGATCATGGCGCGGCCGTAGTCCTGGCAGTTGTTGCCGATGGCGTTGGTGCTGTCAACGTTCCACACCGTCATGCAGACGATGAGAGAATCCGGGCACTTGGAGCGTATCTTCTCGACCATGTAGCGCACCGCGCCCTTGAAGGTCCTGGTGTCGGTGTCGTCATTTGTGCCGATCGGAACCTTCTGGTTGTAGTCGTTGCGGCCGCCCTCGATGATGATGATGTCAGGCGTACCGACGACAGCGCCCGCCCAGCGGTCGACCATGGGGTTCTTGTTGGTGACATAGTTGGACATGGTCGAGCCGTTGCGGCCGTTGTTGACGTACTTCATGCCGTATTTCTCGGCCAGCAGCGAGCACCAGACGTACTTTGTCTCGAGGCTGTCGCCCGCGAGGTAGCTGTCGCCGATGACGCTGAGGGACACGCCCTCAAGACTCTTATAATATGAAGACTTTTTCGAGCTCTCGACCCACTCGCCGTAGTCGTCGTCGGCCGAGCCGATGACAGCGGCGGTCGACGGCGAGACGCCGGTGCGGACGTAGACGGTCGGGTAGGCGGCGGGGGTGAAGGAGGTGCTCTGACCCGAACGGTAGCAGAGGCGGATGGCCTCGTTGTCCTTATCGGTCACGTAGGTGTATGTAACCGAGCCGGAGCCGGGCGTCGCGATGGCGGAGGCGACGCTGCCCGAGCCTGCAATGTTCATGCCGGACTTGTCGATGACCCAGTCGTTGCCGCTCTTTTTCCAGCTGGAAATGACGAAGGCGGCGGCGGAGGCGAAGTTTTTGTCGCCGTTGGAGTTGGTGTTGTCGTCGACGAAGCTGATCTCGGTGCCCGCCTTCTCGATGACGATGACGTCGGTGTAGGAATACGAGCCGCCGGTGGGGTTAATCGCGTAGGCGCTCGAGGCGTGCGAGGACGAGCCGACGTAGCCGAGGTGCCAGACGATGCCGGTGAGCTCGGTCTTCGCGGAGGGCGCGGGGGTGTCGGGGGTGGTATCCGCGGTGGTTGTCCCGGACGGAGTGGTTTCCGGAGGCGTCGTCGGGGTTGTGGTTTCGGTCGGCGTCGTGCCGGACGGAGTCGTTTCGGTCGGAGTCGTGCCGGACGGAGTCGTTTCGGTCGGAGTGCCGGGGGTGGTTTCGGCGGGGGTTGTCCCGCCGGGGTTATCGGAATTATTGCTGCAGCCTGCCAGCGTGGGGAGCGTTAGGCAGAGGGCAAGGAGGATTATAAGAAATTTTTTCATGAGTTATATCCTTTCTTTCCG
>CAVIBA010000198.1:0-2161 GCA_963640785.1 Bulleidia sp. | reverse complement strand
GTTCTGCCGTGCCCGCTCCACCAGGTCGCTGCCGTATTTCTTCAGGGCGTCATAGGTCTCTTCCGGGTTATCCGAGGTCACCCGCTGGTTCCCCCGCACGGAAGAAAGGGCCTTCAGAATGCCCTCCTTCGTCACGTTGTAGGTGCGCAGCAGCAGATCGACGAGCGTCGTTTTGCCCGAGCCGACGCGACCGATTATGCCGACGTTCTCGCCTGCCTTTATGTGCAGGTTGACGTCACACAGCGCGTCATATTCGGTGCTCGGGTATCTGAATGTCAGATTTGTGACGTCGATGTCGCCACGGATGTCGCCGCAGTCGGCGACATCGTCGCGGTCGCGGACGTTGACCTCCTCGTCGAGCAGCTGACCGATGCGCTTGAGAGACGCCTTGCCCTGCGCGGTCATGTTGATGAGCTCGGCGATGGCGAGGATGGGCCAGATGGTCGCGTTGAAGTAGCCGATGAACTCGACCAGCTGTCCGGCGTTGAAGACGCCGCGCCAGACGAGATAGCCGCCGTAGCCGAGTATCACGCAGACGACGGACTCGGCAAACAGGTCGATTGCTATGTTCAGCTTGACCGACAGCTTGGTAAAGGCGATGTTCGCCTCCTCGTTTTCACGGTTGAGCTCGCGGAAACGCTTGAGCTCCTTTTTCTCCTTGACGAAGGCCTTGATGACGGCGATGCCGCCGAATATCTCCTGCGCGAAGTCGGAGAGGGAGGAGAAGGCTTCCTGACGGCGATCCCATTTCTTCTCGATCTTAGGCTCGAGAATCATGGCGCACCACAGCAGAAATCCCATCGGGATGAGCGAGAGCAACGACAACCAGACGTTCATGCGGAACATCTTGATGAGCGCGAGGCCGCCGAGAAAGACGACGTCGCACAGCATGAGTATGCCGGAGCCGAAGCAGTCCTGCACGGTCTCGAGGTCGTTGGTGAACAGCGACATGAGGTTTCCGACCTTGTTGACCTGATAGTACTGCTGCGAAAGCTCCTTGCAGTGGTCGAACATGCGGCCGCGCAGGTCGGTCTCCATGCGGATACCCGAGCCGAAAAAGCAGATACGCCAGACAAAACGGCAGACAACCATGCCTATGACCACGAAGATCATGGGGAAGCATATCTTGCCGAGCAGGAAATCCATGTCGAATGCGTAAGTGACCCCGTCCTTGACGACGAAGCCCTCGTTGATACCGTTTATCACCATCTGGTACAGGTTGGGAACCAACAGCTGTATGTAGTCGACTATGATTATGGCAAGCGTGCCAAGAAACAACCATGGCGAATACTTGAGATAATACCGGTTTATGTGTTTATCGAAAAGCATTTTGTCATTTCCTTATGGATAGATGGGTAAGTGGGCGGAATTATATCAAGCGGTGGCTACGTGAGAAGCGCCCCCGCAGTGTTGCAGAAGTCACAGAAATATTATACCGCCTGGCGGGGCGGCAGTCAATAAACGAGTGGTTTAGTCGTTAAACTCTTGTATTATACTACATTATCACTTGTATGTCAACCTCTTCGAGTGTCAAAGGAATTTGAAAAAAGTTATTTATTTTTGGGGGCGGTTGTGCTATAATGGTGTCAACAACCCAAGGAGGCATTTTATGAGACTGAGATTCAGACAGCGCTTTTTTTCATGGTTCGACTCATACGATGTCTACGACGAGAATGGCGACGCTTATTTCACCGTCAAGGGACAGCCGGCGTGGGGGCATGTTTTTCACATATTTGACCGTGGGGGCAGCTTTGTCGGTGAGGTGGAGCAGCAGCTTTTCAGATTTCTGCCGCACTTCAACCTCTATGAGTACGGCAACTGCATCGGCGAGATAGTCAAGGAGTTTTCGCTGTTCACGCCCCGATTTACGCTCGACTGCAACGGCTGGTACGTCGAGGGCAACTGGTTTGAGTGGGACTACTGCATCTACGACGCACAGGGTGGCGTTGTGGCGACGATTTCGAAGGAGCTGTTCAACTTCACCGACACCTACATGCTCAACATACGCCACGAGCCGGACGCGCTGCGCGTGCTGATGGTTGTGCTGGCGATTGACGCGGTCAAGTGCAGTCGCGGCGACTGAGATCGGCACTGTTTTTTCAAATATGTACATTTGTCAATGATGTGAGACCAAAAAGTTAAAAAAATAATTGTTAAGTTA
>CAVIBA010000197.1:0-2165 GCA_963640785.1 Bulleidia sp. | reverse complement strand
AATTGAGGCAGTCACGGATACGCTTATTGCCAGCGCCCGGTGTCGGACACCGGAGGAAACCGTGACGTTTCGCGTGCCGTTAGTGATCCGATAGCTGTCCACTCGCTGCCCCAATGCGCCTCTAAAAAAGCTTGACGAGAGGGGCTTTTTGGTGCATTATATAAGGTGATTATGTATGTGCGAAAGGATCAGAACATGCTTTTTGCGATAGTTGCCGCGGTGATACTCATCGCGGATCAGTGGCTCAAATACTGGGTCACGGTCAATATAACGCTGTCGACGGGCTCGCAGCAGCTCATCCCCGGGGTCGTGAAGCTCGTGAACGTGCACAACTCCGGCGCGGCCTTCGGCCTGCTCGACAATGTCGCGGCCGCGCGCTGGATATTCCTCGCCGTGACGGCGGTGTTCGTGGTCGTCATCGCGGTGCTGCTGGTAAGGCGCGTGTTCGACTCGCGCTTTGCCGTGTGGTGCGAGGTGCTGTTTCTGACGGGCGCGCTGGGCAACTGCATCGACCGCGTGTTCCTCGGCTATGTCGTGGACATGTTCAAGCTCGAATTCGTCAACTTCGCGGTGTTCAACATCGCCGACGCGGTGCTCGTCGTGTCCTGCCTGATGTTCGTGATCTACGTCTTCTTCGGCTCGCACGAGGATGAGGACGAGGACGAGGACGACTACGTTCCCCGGAAGGTCAGGCCCGCGCCGCGCGCGGCGGAGGAGCCGTCCGACGATTTTGTCGATGTCTTCGGCATAAAGACCAGGCCCGCCGAGCAGAGCCGGGAGGCCCGGCCGATAAAGCCGGAGCCCGCGAAGGAGTCCTCGCACGACGCGTTCTGGGACGATTTCGGCCCCGCGCTGCGAAAGCCGCCGAAGCCCGCCGACAAGCTCCCGGAGGAGCAGCCGCAGGCAGCGGAGCCCAAAAAGAGCGAGGACTTCAGCGTCGAGGACATTATTGCCGAGTTCAGGGACCTGTAATGGATTATTTGGACGATAACATCATAAGGATAACAGCACAGGAGAGCGCCGAACGCATCGACGCTCTCCTTGCGCGCTGTGTGCCGGAGCTCACGCGGAGCGCCGCCGTGCGCCTTATCGAGGACGGCGCCGTCTCCGTCGGCGGCAGGGCGGTGAAGAAAAACTACAAATGCGCGCCGGGCGACGAGATACGCCTCGTGCTGCCCGAGCCTGCCGACTGCGAGCTCCGGCCGCAGGATATCCCGCTGGATATCGTGTACGAGGACGGGGATCTGCTCGTTGTCAACAAGCCGCGCGGCATGGTCGTGCACCCCGCGCCCGGTCACCCGGACGGCACGCTGGTAAACGCGCTGCTTTTCCACTGCGGCGAGTCGCTCTCCGGCATCGGCGGCGAGAAGCGCCCCGGCATCGTGCACCGCATCGACAAGGACACCTCCGGCCTGCTGATCGTCGCGAAAAACGACTTTGCGCATCTGGCGCTGTCGGCTCAGCTGGCCGACCGCAGCCTCTCGCGGGTGTACGAGGCCGTCGTGCGCGGCGGCATGCGCGAGGACTCGGGCACGGTCAACGCGCCGATAGGCCGGCATCCTGTCGACCGCAAGAAAATGGCCGTTGTAAGCACCGGCTCGCGCAGCGCAGTGACGCACTGGGAGGTCATCGCGCGCTGCCGCGGCTATACGCACATCCGCTGCCGCCTCGAGACCGGCCGCACGCATCAGATACGCGTGCACATGGCGCATATCGGCCACCCGCTGCTCGGCGACGGCGTTTACGGCGCGCCCTCGCCCGACAAGGGGCTTTCCGGTCAGTGCCTGCACGCCCGCGAGCTGAAATTCATCCACCCGCGCAGCGGCGAGAGGATCGTCCTCACGACAGCCCTCCCCGACTACTTCACCCGCGTTCTGGCGATGCTTTAACGCTGTCACGGATACATTTTGCGGTCGCCCGGTGTCGGAAAACCGGCGGAAACCGGTCTTGCGTCGCGCCGCGTTAGTGCCATTGGCTCCCCTGTGTAAGGGGAGTTTTTTTGGCGGCGCATTAAAATTGCACTTATACATTTATTGCGGTGTCCCGGTATCGAAACATCAGAGTAAACCGAGACGTTTCGCGTGCCGTGGGTGCGCAGCTTAAGTCGTCGTGCACCCTGCCTTCCCCTTGAGGGGAAGGTGGGCCGCGAAGCGGGCCGGATGAGG
>CAVIBA010000196.1:0-2230 GCA_963640785.1 Bulleidia sp. | reverse complement strand
TAACTTAACAATTATTTTTTTAACTTTTTGGTCTCACATCATTGACAAATGTACAGGAGTGAAATTTTGGTGCGATCCCGCCGTCCCGCGCCGCGCACGGCGCAATTTTTGCGTAAAAAAGGCCAAAGACCGCAAACAGCCACACAAATGCGCGAAAAACCCGAAAAAGCTCTTGACAAGGCAAAGGGTTTATGATAACATATACACGTAGAAGCGTTCTTTTTCATTTTAGTGCTCCATGTGTTGTTTGTTTTCTTTGGTAGCTCCTAATAGTTGGCAAAACCGTCGCGAGGCGGTGACGCAAAGCCAGGGGACCCGGGTTCTCCACCGGGTCAGTCGGTTGCAATTTTCAGCTTGAAATTGCAACCGGCTTTTCCTTTTTTATGCGACAGTTCTTTGGCCTTGGCGGGGACGCGCCATAACGTCCGCTGGACGTTAAGAACTGTTCTTTCTCTGTTGCATAACAGAAAAGTACACTTCTTCACGTCGGAGAACTATCCGGCGAGCCTTGTCAAGGGCTCAGAACTTATTACAAAGAAAGCGGTTCCCGCAGGCTTCCCCGCGAGAACCGCAACTTAAGGCATCACCGCGCAATGTCCGAGTGGCACACTTGCCGGGCATTTTTCCGTCATGTTTCACAAAAATTCTTGACTGTAGCGCTGCTACAGCCTGCGGATTTTTGTCTCATCTGACGAAAAATCTGACTGCGCAATTGCACCCTCGGACATTGCGCGGTAATGCCTTAATTCAAACCTCATAATAAACCTTATTACATACTCCATCACCGGCACGGTGCCATCCTCCCGCGGCTTCACAAGGCCACCGAGTGCCCGCCGACGAAAATCCGGTCGATCCGGTCGGCGCACGTCCCTGTGTTACGCATGACGGCGCTCACCGCAGACCGGGCGCGTCGCCGTCCGGCAGGTTCGTACCGTCAGCGCATCTCCCGCGCGTCGGCGTAGGTAATGCCGGGGATAAGCCTACGGGTCACAGCTTGATTCCCTTCCGTGCGATGAATTCGTCAACCTCGGCCGCCGTCGGGAGCGAGGTGTAAGCGCCCGCGCGGCTGACCGTCAGCGCGCCGACCGCGTTGCCGTATTTGCCCGCACGCTCGACGTCTCCCGAGCGCAGATATTCAAGCGTGAAGGCGGCAGTGAAGGCGTCGCCGGCCGCCGTCGTGTCGACGGCCTTGACGTCGTAGGCGGGCAGGCAGTGATAATACAGCCCGTCGTAAATGTATGTCCCGCGCCCGCCTAATTTGATGACGTAATAGTGCGCGTTGACCAGCTTTGAGAGCGCGATGGCCGCGCGCAGACAGTTCTCGGGCGTGTTCGGCGAAATGCCGGTGAAAATTTCGGTCTCGGTCTCGTTCGGCGAGAACACCTCGAGAGCCGGCAGCCGGTCAAGCGGGAAGGACTTCGATGCCGGCCCCGCGTCGATGAAAATCGGTGCGCCCTGCATTGCCGCGCACTCGGCGGCGTAAATTATGGCCTCCGGGTCGATCTCAAGCTGCATGAACAGCGCGTCGGGATAGCAGGTCATGGCGTTCGAAATGTCGTCGGACGTGATGCGGATGTTGGCGCCGGGGTAGACCACGATGCGGTTGACGCCGTTCTGCTCCACCATGATGGCGGCGAGTCCCGTCGACGCCTCGCGGTCGCGGACGACAAAGCGCGTGTCAATTCCTTCATTTTTGTATACGTTGTAAAGCACGTCGCCGTTGGCGTCGCGGCCGAGTCGGGCGCAGAAAACACAGTCGCCGCCGAGTCGCCGTATCGCGACGGCAGAATTGCCGCCCTTGCCGCCGGGGACAAAGCTGTAATTGCCGTAATCAATGACGGTCTGCTCGGCCGAGGGCAGCGAGTGCATGTTCATGACGAAATCCATATTGGACGAACTTACCACAAGTATGCGTTTTTCCATGTTATCTTCCTTTCGAAAGACCCCGGGGAGAGGCCTGTGACTGGCTTTTTCCTTATTATAACTCACCCGCGCGGACAAATCAAGCCGATGAGCAGGATTTTCAAATTTTTTTGAAGAAATTTGCAAAAAACGCTTGACAACTCCCGGCCAAAGTGCTATTATAAACGGGCTATCGTGTGGAGGGGGGCAAAAAAGCCTTGACACACAAGGGAAAAAGTGATATTAAGTTTTCGAGAAGTCCTAAAAACTTCGAAAAAACTTAAAAAACTTTCACAAAACCCCTTGACATGTGGATTCGCATGTGGTA
>CAVIBA010000195.1:0-2245 GCA_963640785.1 Bulleidia sp. | reverse complement strand
AAATGGAGCGCGGTCCCCAATAACGGAGACGAGGTCCAGCTCGGCTTCTTCGTCAAGTGCGCCCCTCCCGCGCCCGAGTTTCCTGACTTCGAGGATATCACCAACCTTGAAAAGATCAAGATCGGCATGATCTGCACGCAGGACACCAAGCACAGCAAATTCTACGGTCTGACCGAAAACAGCATCACCTCTGACAGGACCGTAAAAATGAATGAGAACAGCGGCGCGTATGAGGCTGTCCTGACGGTCAATCCCTCCGTGTACCTGAATCAGCTCAACACGGACACCATGAGCAAGCACGAGTTTGTTAACCTCAATGTCCTCGAAGATATCAAGGGCCGCACGATCACCCTCAGGTACGACAGCAAGACGATGAAATGGAGCGCGGTCCCCAATAACGGAGACGAGGTCCAGCTCGGCTTCTTCGTCAGGTGCGCCCCTCCCGCGCCCGCGCCCAGTTATCCCACGACCGATAACATCAGCGGCCTGAGCGACAAGCTCGTGGCGGTCCTGTGCAGCAATGTTCCCGGCGGCGGGACGGACGGCAAATACTACGGCCTGCTCGACGGCAGCTTCACATATCCGACCGAGCCCATGCTCGTAAACGGCAAGTATGAATGCACGATAAAGCTCATCCCCTCGGTATACTGCAAACAGTACAGCACCGATACCAAAATAAAGCACGAGCCGGACAGCAGCTATGTTCTGAACACCAAAGACCCGTCCATCGTTTTGCAGTACAACAGCGAGACGATGAAGTGGACGCCTAAGGGCGATCCCCGGATAATCATCGCGGTCAGGTGCGACAAGCATGTCGTCGAATACAAAGTAATGTTCGATGCAAACGGCGGCAGCGGCAAGATGGACAGCGTAATGGTCGAGGAAGGCAAGCAGTACATGCTGCCAGAATGTAAATTTACCGCGCCTGCCGGCAAGATGTTCAAGGCCTGGATGGTCGGCGATAAGGAATACAGCGCCGGCAGCAAGATAACCGTCAGCATGGACACCACGGTAAAGGCGGTCTGGAAGCTCAAGAGCCCCGTGCCGAGCTACGTCACCGTCAGCTTCAAGGCAAACGGCGGCAGCGGCACGATGAAGGACGTCTCCGTCCTGCGCGGAGCGAGCTACACCCTGCCCGCGTGCGAGTTCAAGGCCCCCGACGGCAAGGAGTTCAAGGCATGGAAGATCGGCCTGACGGAATACGCCGTCGGCAGCAAGATAACCGTGAGCATGAACACCACCGTCACGGCCGTCTGGAAGGATATGAGCCCCGCGCCGGTGATGAAGTATAAGGTCACTGTCACGGGCGGCTCCGGCTCCGGCGAGTACGCCAAGGACGCGACGGTCATGATAAAGGCCGACAAGGCCCCCGAGGACATGATGTTCGACAAGTGGGTCGTCGTATCCGGCGACGTGATGCTCAAGGACGCGATGGCGGCCGAGACGAGCTTCACGATGCCCGCGAAGGACGTCGAGCTCAAGGCCATGTTCAAGGCGATCAATCCCTTCGTCGACGTGAAGAAGGGCGCGTTCTACTACGACGCGGTGCTGTGGGCGGTCAAAATGGGCGTCACCAATGGCGTTGACGATACGCACTTTGCTCCCGACGATACCTGCACCCGCGCGGAGGCGGTCACAATGCTCTGGCGCAACGCGGGCTCTCCCGCTCCCAAGAGCATGAATATGCCCTTCACCGACGTGGAAAAGGACAGCTACTACTATGACGCGGTGCTGTGGGCGGTCGAGAACGGCATCGTCAAGGGCACGAGCGCGACCACCTTCTCGCCCGGTATGCTGTGCTCACGCGCGCACATCGTGACCATGCTGCACCGCGCGGCGAAGACCCCCGCGGCCGGCACGGACAATCCCTTCACCGACGTCGCAATGGACGCCTACTATTACGACGCGGTGCTGTGGGCGGCCAGGACCGGCGTCACCAAGGGCACGGGCGACAACATGTTCTCCCCCGACGGCGACTGCACCCGCGGTCAGATCGTGACCCTTATCTGGCGCTGGGCAGGCGGCGGCAAATAACACGGTATCCCGGCCTTCCGCGTTGAAGCGAAAGGCGCACAAAATACACCGGCTCCCGTCCTCGGACGGGAGCCAATTTGTCAAAAAAGTCCCGCACGGAACTTTTTTGACTGCATTGGCCGCCGAGCATTTTGAAGGTCTTCAAAATGCTTTTACCGAAATCCTTGATGCCTCAAGGATTTCGACGGCGGTTTATCTAACTTGAGGCGGG
>CAVIBA010000194.1:0-2338 GCA_963640785.1 Bulleidia sp. | reverse complement strand
GTGGAGGCCGGAGTGCCTCGTGCTGTTCGTCGGCTATCAGGCGGTCGGAACGCTCGGCCGCGCCCTGCACGACGGGGTGAAGGAGGTAAAGCTCTTCAACGAGGAGATAGAGGTCAGAGCGGAGATCGCCGCGCTCCCCGGCGTCAGCGGTCACGCCGACAAGCGAGGGCTCATCGCCTGGCTCGGGGGCTTTTCCGAAAAGCCGCAGCTCGTGTTCGTAAACCACGGCAGCCCCGAGAGCGCCGACAGCTTCACCGCCTGCCTCAATGACGAGCTGGGCTGCCGCGCCTTCGCGCCGTACAGCGGCACGCAGTTTGACCTGCGCGAGGGGCGCTTTACCGTCATCGCGGAGGGCAGGCCCATCGTCCGCGAGAGCGGGGCTGCGGCGGCCGGCCGCAGGGTAAACCCCGTGTTCGCCGAGCTCGTGCGCGCGGCGGAGGAGCTCGTGCAGGCCGTGCGCGGCTGCGAGGGGCGCCCGAACCGCGAGCTGCGCGGCTTTACCAATGCCGTGCGCAAGCTGACGGGCAAGATAAAACGATAGTATTCCTGCAAAAGCCCGGCGGATAGCATTATCCGCCGGGCTTTTGCCTTAATAGCAGCTGTTTTCCTGCACGCTCGGGCAAAAATATGCAATTGTTCTTGCGCAGTTTTATGCATTTGCCTGAATTCTTGTCACTTTGGCCGATTCTGTACATTGTGTTCTGTAAATTTAAGAACTATTATGTGGTCAATAAAAAGACAGTCCCTGAATGGGGCGGAAAGGATCACATCATGAAAACAAAGACCTCAAACAATACAGTTTATA
Source organism: Bulleidia sp. (assembly GCA_963640785.1). Classification (GTDB taxonomy): domain Bacteria; phylum Bacillota; class Clostridia; order Oscillospirales; family CAG-272; genus UMGS1002. The sequence continues at coordinate 1,533 of CAVIBA010000194.1, read as the reverse complement.
TCATCACCGCCGTTCTCTCGGTACTGGTGCTGCTGCTCGCGGCGGTCGGCTTCACGAACGTCGAGACCGACAAGGTCGAGCGCATATCGGCAAGCACGAACCTTATAAAGCACGCCGGCGACGCGGACAGCCTCGCGGTCTCCATGGGGCTGAGCAACACCGTTTATTCCTCGAGCGTGCAGAGCGCCGCGGATGACACCGACGACGAGCTCGCCCGCATGGCCGAGAGTCTCAGGCCCGTCGCCGAGCTCGGCTCCGACGCCTCCACCCTCGACCGCGACGTAGCTTATCTGCTCAACAACAGCAGCTCATGGAGCGGCTCGACCTACGGCGAGATATGCAGCTCCGTCAGCGCAGCCGCTCAGGCCGACATTGACGCCGCAAATCACGACGCCGCCGTCTGGACGGCAGTATGCGCCATACTCGCTCTGGCAGGCATCGCCGGACTTGTTGTCTCGGTGACCAACATCGAGTACGGCAAACATTGATTCTCTGTTCTCCTTCAATATTTACTCCCTATTTACTCCCTAAGGAAAATCCCGGGTGCACGAAGCACTCGGGATTTTTCTGTTTGTCAGGGGTGCGGCTTGCCCTCGCGGTAGGCCGCCATTATATTGCGGAACACCTCGCCGTTGGAGGGGGGCGTCCAGGTGATGGCGTTGGCTCCGGCGGCTATGGTCTGCATTATGCTCTCCTCGGTCGGACCGCCGGTCGCAATGACGGGCACGTCGGGGTGCGACTGCTTTATCCTGCGCACGACGTCGGGAGTGTCGGCCGCGGCGGAGACGTTGAAGATATCCGCTCCGGCGGCTATACGCGCCTCGATATCGACGTCATTGCGCGCAACGGTGATGACGACGGGGATATCGACCGTGTGCCGCACGAGCGACAGCACCTCGTTCGAGGTCGGGTCGTTGAGCACAACGCCCGTCGCGCCCTGCATCTCGGCGAACATGGCAAGATTTACCGCCCTCTGCCCCTGCGTGAGTCCGCCGCCGACGCCGGAGAACACGGGGATGTCCGCCGCGGTGAGCAGCGCCTGCGTTATCACCGGCTGCGGCGTGAAGGGGTACACCGCCAGTATGGCGTCGGCGTTGACGTTTCTGATTATGCTCAGGTCGGTGGAAAACACGAGCGATTTGATGCGCTTGCCGAATACGATTATGCCGCTGCATTTATATATGCACTCCGGCACGCGAAGCGCGAACTTACGCAGCGTTCCGTCCACTCTGTTGGGCATCTTTTTCTCAATGGATACTTCATCATGCATAATTTTCACTCTCCAATATTCTTTTGAATGTCTCCACTCCGACGAGCAGCGCGTCCTCGTCAAAGTCGAAGCTGCTGCTGTGCAGCGGGGCTCCTCCCCTGCCGCCGTTTATGCCCAGGAACATGAACATTCCCTCGACCTCGCGCTGATATTCGGCGAAGTCCTCCGCAGCCATGACCGGCTCGACGAGCACGGTGTCATCCATCGAGTCGAGCAGCGTGTAAAAATGCTCGACCAGCGGCCGCGGGTTTGCGACATAGGGG
>CAVIBA010000193.1:0-2361 GCA_963640785.1 Bulleidia sp. | reverse complement strand
CGGCGAGTATGAACGCGGACGCAGTGCGCTTCCCGAAAGGCGTCTTTCCGCCGGATGCTGACTTCAGTAAGGGTGATTCCGTCCCCATAAAGCATCACGGGAGTGGGGGAGTCCAGAGGGGGCGAACCGTAGGTTCGTCCCCTTTGGGGCGACTCTTTTGAATTTGATTATGCCTTCGGCATAATCAAATTGTTCTTTCTCTGCTCGCGGCAGAAAAGTACACTTCTCCACCGTCGGTGGCCTCCACGGCGAGAGCCTGCCAAGGCCAAAGAACTCTTTTTCAAAAAACGTTTTTAGCCAAACATTCCGGCGTGCACCAATATAGGGCGCAGGAACTCTCCTGCAAAAAAACAGTCCCCGCAGGCCGTCACCTGCGGGAACCGCAAAATTCAGTTTAATCCAACTTACTTCGCCAGCGTGTAGCCGTTGTCCTGCGCGTACTTCTCGGCGTAGGAGCCTGCCGTTACCTTCAGCTGAAGGGCGGCGCAGTCGTTGAAGGCGTAAAGTCCGATCTTCTCGACGGACGCGCCGAGCGTTACGTCAACCAGAACTGTGCAGCCGTTGAATATGTAGCCGCCAAGCTCTGTGAGCCCCGTCGCACCCTTGACCTCGGTCAGCGCGGTGCAGCCCCAGAATGCAGAGTCCCCGATCGTCTTGACGGACGCCGGAATCTCAATTGATGTCAGCGCGGTGCACTCGTAGAAGGTGAATCGGCCGATGGCAGCGAGAGACGTCGGCAGTTTCTGATCCTTCAGTAGCTCGCACTTGTAGAACGCGCCGTCGCCGATCTCGGTGACGCTGTCCGGAATGGTCACATTCGTGAGGTAGGAGCAGCCTGCAAACGCCCAATCCCCGATGGCCTTGATCGTGGAGGGCAGAGTGATGGAGGTTATATTGTTGGCATAGTAGAAAGCCTGGTTGCCGATTTCGGTGACCGCGATGCCGTCTATCTCGGAGGGTACGGTGACAGAATGCTGCTCGTACTTACCGGTGTAGCCGACGATTCGGATCTCGTTGAGGGTGGTTATCTCGTACTTGAAGCTGGCAGTGCCGTCTTCGGTGGAATAGTTGTTGTCGGGAACGTTGTCTATGGGCGCTTCGGGGTTGCCGTCGTCCTTCGAGCAGGACGCAAGACAAACAAGCAGTGCAACCGCCATAAGAATACTAAGTAATTTTTTCATTTCTTAACGAAACCTCCAGTTATATTAGGGCAAAAGTGTATACTACCCCTCTATTATAACTCACATCAGTGGCTGTGTCAATAGTTTGTTTAAGTTCGGGGGCAAGAATTTCGTTATTTTTGTATAAATGCCCTCGACAAATCAGGCGAAAAAGCGTGCGATGACCTCTGCCTCGGCCGCCGCCAGACGTGCAAGACAGCTCTCGTCCTGCAAAAACGCGGAGTCCTCGGGGTTGGTGTGGAAGCCGTGCTCGACGAGAAAGGCCGCACGGCAGCCACTCTGAGCCGCGGCACGTATGACGCCGTAATAGTCCCAGTCGGGGTGGTCGGGGTAGCGGCGGGTCTTGATACCGCGGTTCTCGGTGTTCATGACCGACACGACAGCATCGTTGAGCGCGCGCGCAATGACGGCGTTGTGCTCCTCGTCGGTGATGGAGTAGTAGGTTTCGGCGCCGCGCACGCTGGCGTAGCGCTCGGGCGACGGGGAGGCGCCGGGAGCGTTGGAGTGCAGGGAAAGAAACATGACCGCGCCGTTCTTTCCCGCCATGTAGCCGCGCTCCTCAAGCGACGGATTTTCGCCGACGGCGTTGCGCGTCATCATGACGTCGAAGCCGCGAGCGACAAGCTCGTCGCGCAGATGGGTGGCGAGAACGTAGTTCTGAGTGCCCTCATAGAAGCCCTCACGGGTGGTGTGCTGGTTGCCGAACTCCCCGTGGCCGGGGTCGAGAATTATAAGTTTCTTGCTCATGATAGCCGTACCTTTCGTAATCTGGGGCGTGTACGCTTTACGCGGCCGCAGTTTAATTATATTGAAAGCAACGGCGATTGTCAAGAGGGGGGAGGGAAATATGTCGCGCGATGTCGGCAGAAAGTCAAATATTTTTATCAAAAGGGGTTGACAACGCAGCGCGCCCGTGCTATAATAATGAAGCGAACCGGGGAAGCATCCCTAAGTCGCAGGTTCGCCGGAATGGCGGAACTGGCAGACGCCCGGGACTTAAAATCCCGTGATACGAAAGTATCGTACCGGTTCGATCCCGGTTTCCGGCACCAATATATCGCGGAGTGGAGCAGTCTGGTAGCTCGTCGGGCTCATAACCCGGAGGCCGTGAGGTTCAAATCCCACCTCCGCAACCATATTGTGAAGCCAAAAAAGATATCATGGCTTCGAACCCCCGAAA
>CAVIBA010000192.1:0-2449 GCA_963640785.1 Bulleidia sp. | reverse complement strand
GGTCGACGTTCAGCAGGGTGTAGACCGACTCCATGCCGGTACGCATTGAGTACTCGGTTGTGAATATGGTATCGCGGGGAGTTTCGGCAAACTGACCTATGAATGCGAAGTTCACGGCGCCGTCCGGCACGACCTTCGGACGGTCGGATTCCTTACGCGGCTGGAAAAAAGCGTTGATATAGGGCATGAAGCAGGTGGTGGTGTTGCAGGCGTCGTGAGCCAGGGCGTCGATCTTTTCGGTCGGTACGCCGATGTGGTACAGCCACTCGCGGCAGACCTCCTCGCCGGTGCAGTCGCGCATGGCTTTTTTGACGTAGCTGCCTTCTTTGTTTGTGTTCAGCGAGTACAGCCACACAAGCACCATGTTCTTGTCTTGCGACTTGAACTGCGGCTGGCGGTTGATGGTCCAGGAGAGGTACCAGTTGTCGGTGCTGTCCTTGACAGTCACGATGCCGCCGGTGGTTACCTTGCCGGAGCGCGGGTCGCGCTTGCAGACGTTCATGATGTGCTGGATTACCTCCTCGTTGGAGGTGGCAACAGTTGCGCTCATCCAGTTGGTCGCGTCAACGTCGGAGCAGAATTTATCGGGGTTGCCGAACTCGCCGTGCTCGGCCTGTGCGGCGATGGCCTTCCACATGTCCCAAGACTCGCCGTAGCCGTTTTTGATGCCGGAGAGATCGGGAGCGTGGGTCTGGTCGCCGTAGCAGGAGGTGTCGGTGCAGCAGCCGTTGGTGATAAATACGAGATCGTCCTCGATGAGGTCGATGGTCTGCTCCTCGCCGTCCTTGACGTAGACAATCTGTTTTGCAACCTTTTTGTCGCCTTCGGTTTTGATTATGACGTTCTTGACGTCAACGCCGTATTCGATGCGCGCGCCGTGATCCTCAAGGTACTTGGCAAGCGGCAGAATCATACTTTCGTACTGATTGTACTTTGTGAAGCGAAGCGCGCTGAAATCGGGCAGGCCGTCGATGTGATGGACATAGCGGCAGAGGTAGCGCTTCATCTCGAGCGCGCTTGACCAGCGCTGGAATGCGAACATGGTCTGCCAGTAGAGCCAGAAGTTCGTGCTCCAGAACGATTCGGGGAGCACCTCGGAGATCTTCTTATCCTCAAGATCCTTTTCGGGGGTCAGGAACAGCTTGGAGAGTGCCAGGGCTGATTCCTTGTCAAGCTTGAACTGCTTGTCGGTGTGCGCGTCCTCGCCGCGGTTGACGGTGGCACGGCAGAGAGAGTAGTTGGGGTCGTGCTTGTTGAGCCAATAGTACTCATCCAGCACCGACACGCCGGGAGTTTCGATGGACGGGACGTCGCGGAAGGTGTCCCACATGACCTCGAAGTGGTTGTCCATTTCGCGGCCTCCGCGCATATAGAAGCCCTTGGTGATGTCGCGGCGACCGTCGCAGCTGCCGCCGGCAAGCTCGAGTTTTTCTAGAAGGTGGATGTGCTCGCCCTTCATCTGACCGTCGCGTACGAGGTAGAATGCTGCGGTAAGTCCAGCGAGACCGGTTCCGATTATATAGGCGGATTTTTTATCGACGCCTTCGGGCTTCTCGGGATGAGCAAATGATTCATAAGTTCCTGCTGAATAATACATGATTGGAAATCCTCCTGAAATTTATTTTCTGGCGTTATTATATCAGATTTCAGGGCTTTTTCAATAAACAGAAAAAGCTCCGTGATAAGCATTTTATCACGGGGCTTTCATGTGTAAAATATTTTATCAAACCGGGATTTTTGATAAATCAGTGGCTGAAGCGCCTCAGCGCATCGGAGAACGCGTCCTGTATCACGACGGCGAGATTTTCGACTATCTCCTCGGGGTTCTCCTTCATGTCGTCGCGTATCCAGTCTAGCATAAGGCCGACGAAAACGTACGAATAGACTCGCGCGATAAACTTTTTGTCGTCCTCGCGCACGGTAAGCCCCGCCGACTGCTCGTCGACGACGCCCATCAGCAGGTTGTCCGCCAATGGCTTAAGATACCTCTCCACCTGCTCGCGGTCTACGCAACGGTACACATTCATAATGAAGGGCTTGTTCTGGCGCACGGCCTCGAAAATCTGCAAAAAGCCCTGCTGCCAGGTGCTGTGCGTCTTTTTCTCCTCGAGCGCCTTGCGCGCGTCCTCAAGGCAGGACCACTCGACGAGGTCGTATATGTCCTTGAAATGGTAGTAGAATGTCATGCGGTTGATACCGCAGTCCTCGGTTATGTCGTTTATGGTGATTTTGGTGAGCGGTTTTTTGAGCAGCAGATTTTTCAGCGACTGCTCGAGCGCGCGCTTTGTTACCTGAGACATAGCGTTTACATCCTTTTGAATTGTTTATATGGGTATTATAGCATGTCCGTGGGGAGATTTCAAGTGGTTTTTGTAGAGGCGGATAATTTGAGGGTGTAGTGTTACAATAGATGTGAGACTGAAAAATAAAAAAGATATAGAAAAAGTGA
>CAVIBA010000191.1:0-2453 GCA_963640785.1 Bulleidia sp. | reverse complement strand
TCGGGCAGTATGTCCTCAATCTTCTCGGGTGGCAACAACGCCGCAGCCTCAAGCGCGGCAACGTGCTCCTCTGTGACGTCTGCCGGAACGCGCTCGCTCATGTAAGCGTTGCCGTATCTGATTATGTAGGCAATGCGCCGGACAAGCACCGTCGTCTTGCCGCTGCCCGCGCCCGCAAGAACAAGCAGCGGGCCGTTGACGGTGAAGACCGCCCGCCTCTGCTCGGGGTTGAGCGCCGCGTAATAAGCATCGAACAAACGCCGCTTGGCGGCGATATATCTCTTTGATAGCTCGTTCATTTGAAGTTCCTTTTCTGTCTTTTGTGTATGCCCTATTGTACCACATTTCGCGCCGTTTTGCAACAAGAATTGCGGCATTTTGTCGCGCACATAAAGGCTTCGCCGTGCAATTCCGACGGCACCCAAACCAAAAGCCCGGGAGACATGCGTCTCCCGGGCAAGCATCAGAGGCTCAGTCGTTGCACTGCTGGTTCTGCTTGTTCTGAGAATTCTGCTGGTTCTTGTTCTGGCTCTGATTCTGGTTGTTCTGGTTCTGATTCTGGCACTGCTGATTCTGGTTCTGGTTCTGATTCTGGTTGTTCATACCTGTTCATCTCCTTCGGTAAAGAATTTACCCTATAAGTATGGACAGGCAGCCGCGTTTTATACTTACGAAAGCATATATTTATAATCAATCTGTGTGCGCAGCTCACCGAGCAGCTTTATGAACATAACCGCATACACCACGTCGGCAGCAAACGCGAAAATCCAAATGAAACCGACAACGCCGACAAGGCAGACCGACACCGCCTCAAGCACCGATGCGACTATCCCGACGCAAATAATCGGTATCGTCCGCATCGAGAGCTCACGGTGCAACTGATGCACGCGCTCACCGGGGTCGTGACTGTCTCGGGAGGTGATTGAGAAACCGGTGTGCGAGCGTATGATCTCGCACATAGCCAGCCGCATGAGCGAAACTATCGTCGCCGCGAACAGGACAGTGCACGCTATCGCTCCGGCGCACAGGAACATATAAAACGACGTCGTCTTAGGGTCAATCCCGACCGCCTCAACGTAATAAACCGACGCGAAATGATATTGCAACACCATGTATCCCGCCGTCACAACCGCATAAGCGGACGTGAACACGAGCGGAATCTTCCAATTTGTGATGTACTTTTTAATGGCAAGCAGCCCCGCCAGTATGCAGACGGCGGACAGCACGTCGGGGATCACATTGATGCTTCCGAGCGTACCGCCGTTGGCCGAGCTGAGCCCGTCAAGGCCGAAATCGACCGCGAACGCCGCGCCGAGGCTGAAGTAGGCAAAGGATGAAAGCACCGCGCGGCGGGCAAGGTAGTCGGGGTGCTCGGCGAGCACGCCGACATAGACGCCGCCGAGCCGCTCGTAAAAGTCCTTCTCTGCCCTGAGCCGGCCGAAGTACCGCACGCCGCGACACAAAAACACAATTCCGAACACCAGCGCCACCGCAAATCCCAGCACGCGGAACATGCCGATATACTCATACCAGCGGCTCTGATCGTAGCCCTGTCCGGACAGTACCGAAAGCTCGGGAAGCGTGCCGCAGACTGCCTTTGCGACCGCAAACGTGACGGCGGTCGAGCTCATGCGCTGCGTTATATTTTTTGCATTTTGGGCGTTCCTGCCGCGCCTGCGCGGCAGCGTCAGGTAGGCGGCCTCGCCGTCGTGACGCTCCGAGACGTACATTATCCCCTCCGACAGCTTAAATATCGCCGGAATCACGGTGCACAGCTCGGCAATGTCAAAGACGAACGACATCAAAAGCATCATCGTCGAGCGGTCACTGTACGGTATCAGGCCGAACGTCACAAACAGCGCCGCGAACCGTCCGAGCGTGATCAGCGCCGCGCGCCGCAGCAGCGTCCGCGCCTCGGCCACGCGGTCGTCGATGAACGACAGACCCGCGAGCGCGCTGCAAAGCAGCAGATACCCTATAAAATCAGGCAGGAAGTCCACCAACCCGACGTTCGGATTGAATAGGAACACCAGTGCCAGCGTCAGCCGCCACCAGCTGACTATGCCTTTTCTCTTAATATCCCGCATGACAGCCTCCTTTTTGTTTTGCGAGTCACGGCGCCGCTTTGCGCCGGGCTCATTTTTTCTTTGACTTTTTGTTCTGTTTCTCGGCGTGCTTTTGCTTGATGTACTCCTGCGTGTCGCGCACGGCCTTGTCGGCGCGGCGGTCGGACTCCTCGGCAAGCCTGTCGATAAAGCCGATACCCGTCTTGCGGCGCGGCATGTCCTCGTCGCCCTCGGGACAGATGTACATGTAGCACGAGAATATAAGCACGAGATCAAATATCACCCACAAAAGCTGGATGAGGAAAATGGGCAGCGAAAAATACTTCCCGAACGTCTCGTTTCCGTTGAACGGCCCCATGCCGAGGATGTTCAGAATGAGATACAAAA
>CAVIBA010000190.1:0-2555 GCA_963640785.1 Bulleidia sp. | reverse complement strand
GTAATCTTCTTTGCGTTACTCATAGTGATTCCTCATGCTTTCATAAAACAGCAACAGCCGATCTCTGATAGTTGATCCTCTTCGTAAACTGCAAGAGTCAGGTATTCTCCGATTTCCATATAAGTAACCTCCGGTGGAATTTTTGATTGGTGTGTTGTTTATCTTGGCGCAATCTTATAATTATGACCATTCCTTTCGCTGCGCATCAAGGCACAAAAATGCACAAAAAAGCCTTGCGACTACACACAGCATTTAAAATTTTGTGTCAAAATATTGCTTGAGAAAACAGTGAACACCTTTAAAGACACTTTCTTAGGTGCCTTGCCTCTTTGTGCTCTTTTTTGCTCTTTCTCAAAGCGTTTATTTTCAGACTTATACCTCATTTATTGCGGTTTATCAAGCGGTTTTGCTGTTTTTCGGTGTCAAGCTCGGTGTAACGGGTGTAAAGAGATATGCGGTTGTCGGCGTCGAGCGCGTCCCAGAGGCGGGAGGTGAAGTCGTCGATGTCGTCCGTGAGGGCAACGCGCTCGGGCTCGCCCTGGAATGTCGGGAGCGGATTGCCGTCGCCGACGTAGGTATGTATGAAATGCCCGACGCCCGGAATTGCCGGATATGAGAAGGTGTAGCGCGAGCAGGCGGTGCCTGCTGCGTCGGCGCTTTTGAGAATGCTCATTTCGTATGAAAAATCGCGTCCGGAGAAGGTGATAAGTCCGCTGATGCGGGGTGTGAGATTGGGATGATCCGGCTCAAACTCGCGCGTCGACAGCGCCTCGGCGAAGCTCTTGCCCGCAAGCAGGCCGTCGTAGATTGTGTCGGTCTGGTCGCCGTTTGTGATTATGAGGCGGTTGCCGAGGGAGCGGATCGCGGCGTAGATTATCAGGCTCGGATCCTCAACGCGGGAAGCATCGTATGGCTCGGTGTAGAGCGCGCCGTCACGCTCGGAAAAGACGCGGTTGCGGCTGTTAGCGCTCCGTCCCATTATAAAGTAAGCCGAGCAGGCGTATTTTTCGCAAGGGCTTTTGCCGATGACAATTCCGCGGCCGACGTAGCTGTTGCCGCGGATGAGGTCGGCGATGTCGTGGGTTTCATATACGTTCATGAGTTTTGCTCCTCGTCAAGAATTTTGCGCGAGACCTGTTCAGCAGCGGCAGGAAGTATTTTCCACTCGGCCAGTCGCATGACGCGCCGCTGAAGTGTTTCGGGAGTGTCATCGTCCAGCACGCGGACGGCCTTCTGCATGATTATCTCGCCGTCGTCCGGAATTTCGTTCACAAAGTGAACCGTAGCCCCCGTGACCTTGACGCCCTTTGCGAGCGCCGCCTCGTGGACGTGCAGTCCGTAAAATCCGGCGCCGCAGAACGACGGGATGAGCGACGGATGAATATTTATTATGCGGTGATCGTAGCGCAACGTGAAGTCAGCGCTGAGAATGCTCATGAATCCAGCGAGAATTACGAGGTCGATGTGATACTCTGAAAGCAGTTCACAAATACGAATTTCGACGCCACTTTGAGAGCCATATTCTCGCCTTGTGACCACGGCTGTCGGTATGCCGGCCTTCTCTGCGCGCGTCAGCGCATAGGCGCCGGGGTTGCTTGAGATGACAAGCGCGATGTGTCCGCTGTGAAGCGTTCCGGCGCGCTCGGCGTTTATCAGCGCGCCGAGGTTGGTTCCGCCGCCCGAGACGAGCACGGCGATGTTGATTTTTTCACGTTTCATTTTTTCCTCCGATCCGACGATGTAGCGGTTATCGCACGCGCGGCAAACGCTCCCGCCAATTGCGATAAGCAACCCCGCGCAGACGCTTCCCGACAGCGTCCTCAGCATATACGGATTTTGTCGTCTGAGGCCTTAATGCGGCCGATGATGTAGGCGTCCTCGCCTTTCTCACGCAGAACGTAAAGCGCCGTGTCGGCCTCGTCCTCGGGCACGACGATGCTCATGCCGACACCCATATTGAAGGTGTTGAACATATCGCGCTCGGTTATGCCGCCGACCCTTTTTATAACGTCGAACACAGGGAGCACGCGGACCGCAGCGCGGTCGATGGCGGCACCGAGACCGTCCGGAATGCTGCGCGGGATGTTTTCGTAAAAGCCGCCGCCGGTTATGTGCGAAATGCCGCGGACAGTGACGCGCTCAAGCAATGAGAGAACGGGTTTTACATAAATTTTGGTCGGCGTCAGCAGCACCTCGCCGAGCGATCTGCCGCCGAGCTCAACGACGGGCACCGCGAGGTTGCGGCTCTCGACGTCAAACACCTTGCGAACCAGCGAAAAGCCGTTCGAATGTACGCCGCTCGAGGGGAGCGCGATTATGACGTCGCCGGGGTGCATTTTTTTATTGTCGATTATTTTATCTCGGTCGACGACTCCGGTGCAGAAGCCCGCGAGGTCGTATTCGTCCTCGGGGTAGAAGCCCGGCATTTCGGCCGTCTCGCCGCCGATGAGCGCCGCGCCGGCCTCGACGCAGCCGTCGCATACGCCTTTTACTATGTCGGCTATGCGCTCGGGGACGTTTTTGCCGCAGGCGATGTAGTCGAGAAAGAACAGCGG
>CAVIBA010000189.1:0-2617 GCA_963640785.1 Bulleidia sp. | reverse complement strand
TAACTTAACAATTATTTTTTTAACTTTTTGGTCTCACATCATTGACAAATGTACATTTTTGGAAAATAATTCGCCGCGGAGGGCTCTTTTTTCACTATATTTTCTCTCCGACGCGCCGTTTTTATACATTTCCGGCGCAAAAGAATATACTGTCGCGGGAGGTGATTGAAAATGACGCTGTCAGAAGTCCGCGCGCCGCGGCGTGTGAGGCTGGCGGGACTCGCGGACGAGGTTGCGTGGCTGGACAGTCTCGGCTTTCTGCCCGGCTCCTCGGTGCTGGTACTGACCAACACCTGCGTCGGTGTGACGCTGCGGCTGGCGGGGGTGACCTACGCGCTCGGACGGCGCACCGCCGGAGCAATCCGCGTCGAATAGCCGCGCGCCGCGACGCATATAATGTGGGGACAACCGCCCGCATTCCTCACGTCGCGGGCATTGAGGAGGTACACGCATGGTCGAAGCACGGCATCGCGCAGCGCTGGTCGGGGCGCCGAACTGCGGCAAGTCCAGTCTTTTCAACCGGCTCACCGGCGGGCACGCCTACGTCGGCAACCGTGCCGGCGTGACGGTCGGCGCGCTGAGCGGCGGCATACCGGCGTCCCGTCTGCCGCGCTGCGGCGGCGCAATACTTACCGACCTGCCCGGTATTCGTTCGCTGACGCCGGCCGGCGAGGACGAGGCGGTCAGCTGCCGCACGCTGTGCAGGACACCGCCCGGGCTTATCGTCAACGTGCTTTGCGCGACGACACTCGAGCGCTGCATCGCGCTAACGCTGGAGCTCATGGCGGCGTTCCCTGACACACCGCTGCTGTGCGCCGTCAACATGTACGACGAGCTGTGCGCGGGTGGCGCCGAACTCGATGCCGCCGCCCTGTCCCGACTGCTCGGCGTGCCCGTCCTGCCCGTATCCGCCGCGACCGGAGATGGCATCGACCGCCTGCTCGAAGAGATGGACGGTATGCTGTCATCCGCGCCGAGTCGGGTGGAGAGCGGCGAAAACAGCAGTTCCGTCCCCGCCGCCTCAAAAAATCACACCGACCATACCTGCCACACTAACCATACCGACCGCGCACGTCGCGCCGTCAAAGCGTCGCAGATTGCCACAGCCGTCCTGCGCAGGGTCGACGTGGCACAGGCATCACGCACTAAAAGAGTGACAGCCTCAACGGCCAAATCCGGCGCTAAAAGAGCTCCAGTCTCGGTGCTCGAATCTGCCCGCCCAAGCGCAACCGACCGCGCCGACCGCCTCCTGACTCACCCGGCGGTGGGAATTCCGGCGCTTATCGCGGTCATGGCCGCGATATTCATACTGATTTTCGGCCCGCCGGGCGAGTGGCTGACAGCAGCGTTCGGGCTAGTGCTTCTGCGGCCGCTCGAGGCGGCGGTGGAACGGCTGTGCGGACTCGGACTTTCGCGCTTCGTCTGCCTGATACTGCTCCGTTGGATGGTCGGCGGCGTGGGGGCGGTGGTCTCGTTCATGCCGAAAATTCTCATGCTCTACCTGCTGCTGTCGCTGCTCGAAGACAGCGGCTGTCTCGCCCGCGCGGCCTACCTCACCGACCCGCTGACGCGCCGTTTCGGGCTGAGCGGACACAGTTTTATTTCGGTTCTGCTGGCGTTCGGGTGCGGCGTCCCGGCCATCGCAGCCACGCGGACGCTCAAGGACGGCGCCGAACGCCGCCGCTGCGCCATGTTGCTGCCGCTCATTCCCTGCTCCGCGCGGCTGCCGATGTACGCGGTGCTGTCCGGCGTCGTCATGGACGGCGGGAACAGCGGTGGCATGTACGGCTGGAGCGTCACGGACGGCGGGAACGGCGTCGGCCTTGCGGGGGCGGGCGTGTGGGTACGTCCTCTGTTCATTCTTGCGCTCTATCTCGTGCCGTGCGCGGTATTTCTGCTGCTGTCGGCGATACTGCGACGTGGCGCGCGGCTGCCGCCTTTTATCGTGGAGCTTCCGCGCTACCGCTGGCCGCGGCCTGGGGTTGTGGCGTCGGGAGTCGTGCGGCAGTGCGGCGACTTTCTGCGTCGCACGGCGGGGACGGTGTTTCTCTCCTCCGGCGTGATATGGCTGCTGTCCTGCATGACGCCCCACTTCACGCTGACGGACGACCCCGAGGGCAGTCTGCTGGCGTTGATTGCGGGGGCAATCGCGCCGCTGCTACGGCCACTGGGGCTTGACGACTGGCGGCTCTGCGCCGCGCTTTTATCAGGGATCTGCGCCAAGGAGGGCAGCGTGGCGACGCTCGGCGTGCTCGCGCCGGGCACGGGGACGCTCACGGCGCGGCTCTGTCGGATGCTGACGCCGTCGGGAGCGGTTGTATTCGGCGTATTTTATTCAATGTACCTGCCGTGCGCGGCGACGATTGCCGCCATGCGGCGGGAGGTGGGCGTGCGCCGGACGGCAGCGGGGTTGGTTATGATGCTGGCGGCAGCCTACCTCGCGGCGCTGTGCGTATTGCATATGCACGTGGGCTGATTGATTAAATTGTTTTTGCGGTTCTCGCAGGTGGTGGCCTGCGGGGACTGCTTTTTTATAAATAGTTCTTTGCCCCGGAGGGTGCACGCCGTGGAGGCCACCGACGGTGGAGAAGTGTACTTTTCTGCCGCGAGCAGAAAA
>CAVIBA010000188.1:0-2619 GCA_963640785.1 Bulleidia sp. | reverse complement strand
TAACTTAACAATTATTTTTTTAACTTTTTGGTCTCACATCATTGACAAATGTACACGCGCACGATTTTTTTCGCAGCCTCTTGACACGCCGCCCGCGCGCACGTATAATATCAGGTGATATATATCGAGGAGGCAGTTATGGCAACATCAAAGCAGTACATATCCTTCGTGCTCGAGCAGCTATCGCCCTTCGGCGCGGCGAGCGCGCGCCAAATGTTCGGCGAATACATGGCGTATCTCGACGGCAAGCCGATCTTTAACGTCTGCGACAACACCGTTTACGTCAAGCGTCTGCCGGAGCTCGCCGACATCATGTCCGCGGCTCCGCTCGGCGCGCCCTACCCCGGCGCGCGTGAGGGCTACATCGTCGACATCGACGACGCAGAGCTTCTGAGCGTCCTCATCCCGCGCCTCTACGAGCTCACCCCCGAGCCGCGTCCGCGCAAAGAACGCCGGAAATGAAAAACCTGATCTTTATCAACGGAACCATGGGCGCGGGAAAAACGACCGTCTGTCGTGAGCTCAAGGCTCTGATGCCGCCCTCCGTCTGCCTCGACGGCGACGCCTGCTGGGACGCCTGCCCCTTCACCGTGATCGAGGAAACGCGCCGCATGGTCATGGACAACATCTGCTTTCTGCTCTCCGGCTTCATCCGCTGCACGGCCTACGAAAACGTCATTTTCGGCTGGGTCATGCACGAGCAGGCCATCATCGACGACATTTTGCGTCGCCTGCCGATTGAGAACGTGAGTTTTTCCCTCTTCACGCTCATGCCTGACGAGCGCGCGCTACGCGCCCGCCTCGACGCCGACGTCAGGGCGGGGCTTCGTCAGCCCGACGTCATTGAGCGCAGCGTCGCGCGTCTGCCGCTCTACCGCGGCATGGACAGCGTCAAAATCGACGTCAGCCGCATAAGCGCCCGCGAGGCCGCCGAAAAGATAGCGGGGCTCGTCAGGGCAAAACAAAACAACACACAAGGAGGCTCACATGTCTGAGCAGCTGTTTTCATTCTCGAAGAACATACCCGCCAGGGCTTCGCACGACGTCATCGTCGCAGGCGGCGGCGTAGCGGGCGTAGCGGCGGCGGTGTCCGCGGCCGCGCGCGGCGCGAGCGTTCTGCTCGTTGAAAAATCCAACATTCTCGGCGGACTCGCAACGCTGGGGCTGGTCAATCTGTTCGTCCCCATGTGCAACGGGCGCGGCAAGCAGATAATATTCGGCCTTGCCGACAAGTGGCTGCGCGAGTCGGTAAAATACGGCTACGACAGCCTGCACCCCGAGTGGCGCGACGGTGAGCCCGACGCGCCGACGACCAAGCGCTACCGCACCGTCTTCTCGCCCTACATATTCGCGCTTCAGCTGACCGAGGCGGTGACGTCTGCCGGCATCGATCTGCTTTTCGACTGCTCCGCCGTCTACCCCGACATGGACGGAACGCACTGCCGCGGCGTCATATGCGACAGCAAATCAGGGCTTGAATACTACCCCTGCCGCGTTCTCATCGACACGACCGGCGACGCGGACGTGCTGCGCCGATCGGGTATGCCTACTGTCACCGGGCAGAACTTTTTCTCCTACTTCGGCAAAAAAATCACGCTTGAGAGCTGCCGAGAGGCCGTCGAGTCCGGCGACATACGCCGCGCCTTCAAACCCGTGCACGGCGGCGGCATCAACCTCTACGGCGACCGTCAGCCCGACGACGTGCCGCGCTGGAGCGGACTCTCGGTAGACGAGGTCTCGGATTATCTCATCCGCAACCAGCTGACCCTGCTCGACAGCCTCCGCGCCGACGACCGCCGCAGCCGCGACCTGGCCATGCTGCCCATGATGCCGAACTTCCGCACCACCTGCCACATCTACGGCAACTACACCCTGCGTCTCGAGGACTGCTACCGTCACTTTGACGACTCGGTCTGCGCCATAAACGATTTTGACCACCGCGACTACCTCTTTGAGGTGCCCTACCGCACTCTCGTCCGCTCGGGCTACGACAACATGATAACCGCCGGGCGCAGCGCGTCGGCTACCGGCTACGGCTGGGACGTCCTGCGCGTCATCCCGCCCGCTATTCTGACGGGACAGGCGGCCGGTGAAGCGGCCTGTCTCTCGCTCGAGAGCGGCCGAGCCCTGCCCGACGTCGACATCCGTGCCCTCCAGTCCCGCCTCGAGCAGGCCAACGTCATGCTTCACTTCCCCGACAGCTATGTCCCCGAGGACAGGACTGTAAATATCCTCCGCCCGGATGGGCATGAGAAGGATCACGTATAAGAAACAATTCGTCTTTACAGCACACATTTTTTCAAAATCGGCACTGAATTTTGATTTCAGTGCCGACTTTAATTGAATGACCCGGTTCAATGACAGCCTTGAGGCCGTCCTGTATCGATAGGCCGCCGCGAGCAGAACACACTCTCACGCACCTGTTCGACTTTGATATTGAGCCGCTCCATGAGCCGCAATGTGCGTATCATGCCGGTGTTGTGGGAGTTTAGAGGGATATTTCCTTTCACATACAATTAAGGATAACTGAAAAACAAACGAAATAAGGAGTGAAAACGATGAAGCCAAACACAAGTTAAAGAATCTGCAAAGGATAATAACGCGAAATCGACAAGAAAA
>CAVIBA010000187.1:0-2619 GCA_963640785.1 Bulleidia sp. | reverse complement strand
GCCTGCAAGGCAGGCGAGGAGCATTATGAGCGCCAGAAATAAAGCAGTTTTCTTCATTATTATATATGTACGTATATCACTTGACTATATCCGCAAGATCGGCCTCTGTGATGCCGACGAGGCGCGAAATATCATCGCCTTTGCGGATGGTGTCAAGGCCGGCGAGCGAATGAGTGTCGGTTCCGAAGGTGAAGCGGCAGCCGGCGGCCAGCGCCAGCTTCATGACTCTGATGAAGGGTTCCTCAGCGTAGTCGTTCTCGGGGTGGATGAAGGCTCCGGTGTTGATCTCGATGGCAACGCCGAGCGCGCGGGCGCGCTTGAAGCACTCGGTCAGCTCCTCAGAGGGAACGGCGTCGATTATCTTCTTCTGCATGTCCTTCGAGAATCCGCAGGGGTGGAAGGGGTGCGCGATGGAGGTGGGAACCGTGCGCGCCAGCTTTTCAAATTCGCTGTTGGCCATCAGCTCGTTGAACGAGTCGACCATAAAGCGCGCGCAATACCCGACCATGTCTACGGTGTGCGGGAAGAAGGTGTCGTTGCTCACGAAGGTGTCCATCTCGCCGTAGCCGAGAGCCCACACCATTTTCTGAACCTGCGCCTCGCTAAGCTCTGGCAGAACCGACGCTATGCGCTCGGCAAACAGGCGACGAACGGCAAGCGAGTCGTCGTTGTCGTTCATGACGTTGTTGCGCATGTGCATGTGGGAGTGGGGGACAAGGACGTAATCAAATTGTTTTGCGGTTTCGGCCAGCATACCGAGGGTGTGCTTCGCGGCGAAGAACTCGGTCTCGGTGCCGCAGAGCACTTTGAGGCCGCAGGTGTCGGCAGGGATGCACTCCTTCTGCTGGAGGCCGTAGCTTATCATCTGGTTTTTGTACCACGAGGAAGCTCCGGGAACCTTTTCGTCCCACAGGTGATTGGACAGACCGAAGACGGTGTGCCCCAGCTCAGCCGCGCGGCGCACGTAGTTTGCAACAGTGGCCTTGGGGTCATAGCAGCAGCGTGACAGTGTGGTGTGTGTGTGGATGTCGTGCTTGATTTCCATAACGGTTGCCTTTCTTATGTATGTAATTTATTTTTTCAGTCGGTTGCTTTGATGAAATCATTAACTACCGCGTCCTGGAGCGCGCGGAACAGCTCGGGCGCGCGTCCGCCGACGGGCTTGCCGTCAAGCTCGCAGGCGCCTAGGCAGAACGAGGTCGAGCCAGAGACGATTATCTCGTCCGCATCGCGAAGCGTGTCGAGGTCGAACGGTGTCTCGTCAACCGGGATGCCGAGCTCTCCGCAGAAGTGGATGAGATTTGCGCGGGCGATGCCGGGGAGTATGAGGTTATCTGTGGGTGCGGTACGGAAAACGCCGTCCTTCAGTATGCTGACGTTGGAGTGCGAGCACTCGGTCACGCGGCCGTCGCGGTGAAAGACTGCTTCGTAGCAGCCCGCCATCGTTGCACGGTGACAGGCCATGACGGTGGGTATGAGGTTGAGCGTTTTTATATTGCAGTGGAGGAAGCGTGTGTCGGGCTGTGTTATCAGCCTGACGCGCTCGTTGAGGTCACGGAATGTGATGGGGCGCAGCGTAATCCACATGTTTCCGGGTACGAGCGGCTCGGCGTAGTCATGAGCGCGGTAGAGCGAGCCGGCGCGCGTCACCTGCCAGTAGACAAACTGCTCGGGCGCGTCGACGCGCTGCACCATATCGCAGAGCAGCTCACGCAACTCGGTCTTGGTATGCGGAATGACGATGTCAAGCATCTCGGCGCTTCGGAAAAAGCGGTCGATGTGCTCGGTGAGCATGTAGATTTTGTGGTTGCGGCAACAGGTTGCGTCATAGACGCCGTCGCCGAACCAGCACGCGCGATCACTCATCGGAATTGTCATTTCGCTAAGCGGGGCGAAGCGGCCATTGTAGTAACCAAGATCTTTCATCTTATTGCCTCAAATCAAAATTTTATTTCATCTTAGTATAACATTTTACCGGACAAATGTCAAGACAGACGCGGCGATTTTTTACTGACAATTGTGACCTTTTTGTCATGGCAACAAGAAAACTCCCGTAAGGCGCAGCCTTACGGGAGCTATTTTGCTTCGCGTTTTGTTTTGTGTGAAGCAGCTTATCTCGTTCCGCCGCCGAAGCCGCCGCCCGAGAAGCCGCCGCCTCCGCCAAACGACGAACCGCCGCCTCCTCCGCTCGAGTTGACATGATGCGCCTCGGCGGCCATACGGTAGGAACTGGTGATTACGCTGTTGAGAATGAGGAGGCTGGCGAGGCTGTTGTCAAACGACTCGACCTCGGGGTCAGCGCAGGGAGCCAGCTTGCGCAGCTCCTTCATGACCTTGTCTGCGGCCTCGAGCAGCGTGGCGTAGACCATGTACTCCTTCCAGAGCGCGACCTCGATGGTTGTACGCTCCTTCATGAGCGTGAATTCATTGATGTAGTTCGAGAAGCCGGCTAGCTGGTCGAGCACGGCGACGCCCTCGGGCGTCAGGTCGCGCAGGAATGTGGCATGGTCGGATTTCTCCGGCTTTACGTAGCAGCCCATGACGCGCAGCGCCTTTCTACCGCGGAACTCGGCCGTGTCAAGCGGCGCTTCAAACTTGGAAAAGTGCCCTGTGATCTGC
>CAVIBA010000186.1:0-2620 GCA_963640785.1 Bulleidia sp. | reverse complement strand
TTCTGCCGCGAGCAGAAAAGTACACTTCTCCACCGTCGGTGGCCTCCACGGCGAGCGCCCGCCAAGGCCAAAGAACTTATTTTTCAAAAAACGCTTCCGCCGACGTTCCGGCGAGTACCAGCCAAAGGTGCAGAACTATTTCAGCATACGAGCATATGCCAATACGCTCCCCTCACCCCACGCATTGACCCACAAATTCATGCTAATAATACCTCATTTTCGCCGTTTTGTCAACAGTGTCGGCCCGTTTTCCCGCAAAAATATCGCAATATCTGGTTGTTTGTTAAATCTGCGTGCGCATTTTCTCGATTGCGCCCTTCTCAAGCCGCGATACCTGCGCCTGCGAGATGCCTATCTCCTCGGCGATCTCCATCTGCGTCTTGTTTTTGTAGAAACGCATGTTTATTATCGACCGCTCGCGCTCGGACAGCTTGGTCATGGCGTCACGCAGGGCGATATTCTCGAGCCAGCATTCGTCCGAGCTGTTCGCGTCGCTGACCTGGTCGATGACGTATATCGAATCCCCGTTTTCGCTGTAAACCGGCTCGTAAAGCGAAATCGGCTCGACAATGGCCTCCATCGCGCGCATGACTGCCTCGCGGCTCTCGCCGAGCTGCGCCGCTATCTCCTCGACCGTCGGCTCGCTCTGCTTGAGACGCGTCAGCTCCTCTCGCACGCCGAGCGCCCGGTAGGCAAGATCGCGCACCGAACGGCTGATGCGTATGGCGTTGTTGTCCCGCAGATAGCGCCGTATCTCGCCGATTATCATGGGCACGGCATAGGTCGAAAACTTGACGTCAAGCTCGGTGTTGAAGTTGTCGACCGCCTTGATGAGCCCGACACAGCCGACCTGAAACAGGTCGTCCATGCTCTCGCGACGGTTGGTAAAGCGCTGGATTATGCTCAGCACGAGCCGCAGATTGCCGTATATCAGCTCCTGCCGCGCCCCCTCGTCGCCCGCCTTGGAACGCAGCAGCAGCTCGCGTTTTTCGTCGTCTGTCAGTGTTTTCAGCTTGGAGGTGTTGACCCCGCATATCTCAACTTTATTATAATACATATGAAATCTCCCGTTTTTAGGATACTCAAAGTATTGACAAACGTGAGATTTGATTATTCATGTGCGCTTTTGCCTGTTTTTACCGGGCTTTCCCCGACCAAAGGAAAAGGTCGCCTCGCGGCGACCCTCTGAGTTATATTCAGATCTTTTCCTTGACTTTGGAAGCCTTACCGACTCTGTCACGCAAATAGTAGAGCTTAGCGCGTCTGATCTTACCGACGCGGGTAATCTCAACCTTCTCAACGTTGGGAGAGTGGATGGGGAATGTCTTTTCCACGCCGCAGCCGTAGGAAACACGTCTGACGGTGAAGGTCTCGGAGATGCCGCCGCCGTGCTTGGCGATGACAGTGCCTTCAAAAAGCTGGATTCTTTCCCGGTTGCCCTCCTTGATTCTGTTGTGAACGCGAACGTTGTCACCGACACGAACCAGGGGCAGCTCCTTCTTCAATTGCTCGTTTGTAAAAGCCTCGATTTTGTTCATTTTGGCCCTCCTTAATAATGCGGACATTCATGCAGAGCTACGCAGCGGACTGCCCGTAATAGCGCGATATGCGCATAACAGGGATATTATACTACACACTTTCCGTTTTTGCAATAGTTTTTGCAAATTTTTTTCGTTACCACTTGGCCGCATGGCTGTGGTAGGGCGTGCCGATAAAGCCGACCTGCGAAAAGTCCTCGGGATTCTGGCGGATGATGTAGTCTATGTACGAGGAAATGACGCGCGACGCCATGAGATAGCCTGCGGCGTTCAGGTGCCCGCCGAGGTAGAAACGGCGGCGGAAATCGTCGTCAACCGGCGGCAGATAGCGCTCGAGGTCGACCACATACGTCCACTCGAACCTTTCCGCGATGTCGCGTATAATCTGCGAGGCGGGCGACACCTTGTCAGCGTTTTTCGAGTTGAAACCATGCGGGAGCGTCAGAAGGAAGAAGCGCGCCTTGGGCTGAATCTCCTTGTAGCGCATGATAATCTGGCCGTAATAGCCCGCGAAGGTCGGCTTGCTGTTGTGCCAGTCGGTAAGATCGATGTCGTCAGCGGAGCCCAGCTCGATGTGATTGACGTCGTTGCAGGCGAGCGCGATGGTGTAGGCCTGGCAGGCAAGCTCGGGGTTCCAGAAGCCGCGCGACTCGGCGAACTCCTCGCAGTATCGCTTGGCCGTCATGCCGCCCTTGGAGAAATTGTACACCTTGATACCCGCCGCGCGGGCTATGTACTGCCCCCAGGAGTATTCGTAATAGTCGTGGTAGTGCTTGATGCCCTCGGCGTCCAGCTCCTCAAATTCTCCGGACGACAGACTGTCGCCGACACAGCCCATGGTGCGGAAAATACCGCACAGTCCGCCGTCGGGCTTGAGATTGTCGAGCGGCCCCTCTCCGGGGACTGCCATATATGAACGTATATCCACTGTATTTCACCTCGTAAAAATTTTCATTATGTTCATTATAATGATATCACACTGCCCCGCTCTTTTCAATAGCCGCGCACGATTTTTTTCGCAGCCTCTTGTAGTGTTACAATAGATGTGAGACTGAAAAATAAAAAAGATATAGAAAAAGTGA
>CAVIBA010000185.1:0-2639 GCA_963640785.1 Bulleidia sp. | reverse complement strand
GGCGACGTGTTTATGTCGAAGTCGGATTCAAAGACGGTGCGCGGCGAGTACGCCGGCGACTCGTTCAGCCTTGCGGGCACGGATATTTCGCACTACCGCATAGTTTATAAGAGCGACAATGCGCGCTACGGCGAGAAGAGCCTCGCGCTCTCGCTGCGCCAGACCATTATGGATGCCACCGGATACCGCCTCGAGGTCGTTTCGGACAAAGACGAGTACAGCGGCGGGCGCGAAATTCTTATCGGTGTGACCCGGCGCGACATCGGTGACGTTTATTCGAAAACGCTTGCGACAAACGGTTATTACATCGGTACGACCGGCAATTTCGTGGTGATGTTCGGTGACAGCGCGCTAGGGCTTATGGCGGCGGTGAATTGCTTCTCAACGTCGGTGAAAAGCACGGCTGCGGCCGTTGGCGCGGTTACTCTGGCGGTGCCGGAGACGATTGATGCCGTTCCCGAGTCCGACAAGCTGACCTCTATGAGCTTCAACCTCAAGGTCAATCCGCGTACAAGCGAGCGCGACGAGCGCGTCATCACCATGATACTCAACTACATGCCCGACACACTTGGTGTTCAGGAGGCGTCGCCGGGATGGATGACGCTGCTCATACAGAAGCTGTCGCCATATTACAACTATGTCGGCGAGGGCCGCGACGGCGGCAACAACGGCGAATATAACACCGTTTTCTACCTCAAGGATAAGTTCACGCTGCTCGAGTACGGTACAAAGTGGCTCTCAAGCACGCCTGACTATGCGTCGCGCTACGCCGAGTCGTCGCTCAACCGCATTTATACCTACGCCAAGCTCCAACGCAAGTCGGACGGCACGACGTTTATGCACATCAACACTCACCTTGAGCATACGAGCGGCGAGGCTCGCGTAAAGCAGGCCAAGGTGCTGATTGAGTTCATAAACAAAAACGTCGGTATTCCCATGATAATGTCCGGCGACTTCAACTGCACGACGGGTTCCGATCCCTATAAGACCATCACCTCGACCGGTCTTGCCGATTCCTCCACCGTCGCACGCCAGACCGAGTCGACCAAGACGTTCCACAACTACGGCTCGTCCGATAAGACGCTCGACTATTTCTTCGTCACGCCGCAGTACATCAACGTCGACCGCTACCACGTCTGCAACGAAAAAATCAACGGCGAGTATCCCTCGGATCACCATCCTATCATTATTGAATATTATCTGCTGGGCGGGAATTGAGCGGCTGATTGAGAGGTCGCACCGTGCGGTCATATCTTGGGACGTGGCTCAGAGAATGTTTCCGATTGTGAACGCTTCGAGCCTGCGCATTTCTCGGATGGCGTTGAGCAGCAACTCGCGCGTGCATTCGAAGTCGGCGTCCTCGCCTGCCGCGGCGTAGGACTTCATGGAGGTTATGGCGTCCGAGACGCGGTTCAGTTCGACAAAGCTGACCGATAGCCCGACGCGATCCTGATGCTCCTGCCAGTATTTGTCAAGCCGACTCACTGCAGTGTAGCAACCGTCCTCTCCGACGGTGGGGATGTCGTAGGCCATCACGGTGAGCTCGTCGGATACGCGGTTTATATAGAAATAATTGAAGACAATACAGCCGATCATAACGGTGAAAATAATCGAGATGGCGGCGAATGCTTTCATTTGTTCGGCTCCTTTGGAATCAGACAGATGTTGTCGCTGTCGTCAATGAGTAAAAGGTATATCTGGTCGGTGGGGCAGTGATGCTCCGCCGACTTTTGTTTTAGCCAGTCGAGGCTTTTGTTGTGCTTTTTCATGTTGTAGTCGTTGATATAGCCGTTCGACACGAGAATGTGCATTATGCCTGACTCGCTCGCGGCGATTTTCATGTCCGACAGCGTAGCGGGGCGATAGTCTGCCTTCGGAATGACTGAAATTTTGCCGTTTTGCTCGAGAATGGCGTAGTTGACCTCGTTGATGTTTGCAACGCTTTGCTGGCGCAGCTCGCCGACAAGCTCCTCGGCTGAAATGCGTGCCCGCGAGAGCTCGCGCTGATTTATCACACCGTTCTCGATCAGCGTACTTGGCCGGGTGGAAATCAGCGTTTTGAGCTTGGGGAATTTTATTAAGACAACGGACATGATTATTTCTATGGCCGTTATTGTAACGATAGGGATGAGCGCGTAACTGACCGGGATCTCCTGATTTTCAATCGGCATTGAGGCAATCTCGGAAAGTATGAGTGTGCCGACGAGCTCGGAGACCTCAAGCTCGCCGATCTGACGCTTTCCCATCAGCCGCATGGCGAGTATCAGCAGCGCGTAAATTATAAGCGTGCGAAAGAGAATTGTTGTCACGACGGACTCCTTGGTTTGAGATTCAATATTATTTTTTACGCGAATGCGGTTAATAAACATAAGCAAAAATTGACATGTGGCGCACCACAGCCGTCGTATCTATTGATATGTGACATTTTTCGATTTTTCTATTGACAACTCCCGGCCAAAGTGCTATTATAAACGGGCTATCGTGTGGAGGGGGCAAAAAAGCCTTGACACACAAGGGAAAAAGTGATATTAAGTTTTCGAGAAGTCCTAAAAACTTCGAAAAAACTTAAAAAACTTTCACAAAATGTACATTTGTCAATGATGTGAGACCAAAAAGTTAAAAAAATAATTGTTAAGTTA
>CAVIBA010000184.1:0-2665 GCA_963640785.1 Bulleidia sp. | reverse complement strand
GAGCTATTTTGCGCAGCTAAATTTGTAATATGCGTTTTTAGCGGTGTATTGCGCCACTGAAAAAAGCCGGTCGGGAGGACCCGACCGGCAAAATGCTGTGTGTGGAGTTTTGAATTTTAATCGGCAGTTATCGTGAAGATAAAGGTCTTAGGCGTTGCATAGTAGTCACCGCCGCGGACGGAAGCAGTAACGATGTACTTGCCGGGCGTGGTCGGCATCTCGCTTCTTGCGTATATCCTGTTAACGCCGGTGAACCAGTAGTGGATGTTTCCGACGTACTCGCCGTCGAGCACATTGCCGTTTCTGGTGAGGACGCAGAGGTTGTTGTCCTCCTTGAGCTTCTCAGCCTGAGAAACGGTGATGGTGTTGTTATCTCCAAGAGCGCTGTTCTTCTGGAGCTTTACGTCCTTCCATGTCATCAGAACCAGAACAGTGCCGGTGCCGTAAGCTCTGTTGTAGTTATCGCTGACGGTTATCGCAATTGCCTGATAGATGCCCGCATGGGTGGGGGAGCCGAGAGCAAGCCTGAGGTTATCCGCGAGCGAGGCGATCTGGCTCATGGTATCATAGAGGCTCTTGAACTGGGCGTAGGTGAAATTGTAGCCCATAAGCTTCATGAAACCATCAAAAGCCATCTGCCCAAGCTTGTTGTTGAGTGCGGGGCTGTTCACGATGCTGTCCAGCGCCGCACGAAGCTCTCCGATGGTCATGCCATCATTGAGCTGTTCCTCCAGCGTCGGGCTTATTTTGAGAAATTCCTGTGCTTTGCTGATCGCTTCAATAAGCTTAGTCTTGGATTCGGGCAGCATGAGGTAAACGGTGGCTTCCTTGTTGGTGTTTACGCCGACAAAGAAGGTGTAGACCTCGATGCTTCTCGTGTCGTTGGGGTTGAGGGTAATGAAATTCTCGGGGAGCTCGGTGTCGCCGACGTGCATAACGGTGAGCCTCTTGACGCTGACCTTGACGTTGGCCTTCATGACCTTTACGCTGCCTTCGTCCGCGCAGCCCTTATAATCGGCATTGCCCTTGTAGCTTATGCGGATAGTCTGGCCGTTTTCCTCGTCTGCGTTCATGTTGGGATAGCCGTCGGAGGCGACGATGGGAACCCACTCTTCCTCCTGGCCAAACTCAAGGTCTCCGAGTTTATAGACAGTGATGACCTTGTACTCGTAGGTGAAGTCCTTATAGGTCAGACCCTCGGGAAGGGTGGAGCCTGCCTTGTCGATAACGTCGTTGAAGATAGCCTGAAGCATCTGGTCGCCGACCATGTTGAAGGTGATGCTTGCGTTTTCAACATATTTGACCACGCTCTGGATGCGGTTATCCTTGAACTCGATCTCGCCGACCCACTCGAACGGCTTGTACTGCGAGCTGCCGCCCCATGTCAGCTTTATATTGAATTTGCCCTCGCCGAAAGCTTTTTCAAGAACAGATGACTTAATGCCATAGTTCAGTTCGTTATAGAGCCCGGGACTCGATTCATACTTAACTGTGAGGTTCTCAACGCCGAGATTCTCGTCAGAGGAGGTGACGATTGCGCGGATAGCGTCCTCGATGCCAGCGTAGTTGAGACTGGTGTCGTCGTTGAATACGAGGCTTACGCCCTCTTTGGGAACATTGACTGTGAAGGGAGCAGCTGCGCGATTGTCCGCGAAATAGAGATCTTCAAACACTGCACTGAAGGGTTTGTGAGTTGCATCACCGGCATAGCTGACCCTTATGGCGGTCTTGTTCAGATCAGTGACGTGCAGACGGATGCCGTTTATATCCAGAGGAAGATAGTTAAGGCCAAACTTGTACTCGACCTTGATCTCGCTCAGTTCAACATCGCTGAGCTTGTTAACAAGTTCTTCACGGGCATTCTGAATGGTTTTTGCCTCGTCGAGCTCATTTCCGACATAGCCGCGGCTGAGACTTTCGGGGCGTTCCTTAGCGGAGAACGCTACGATACGATTATCAACAAACGTTACGCTTACGTCCTTCGAGAAAGGCTTGTAATCGGCGCTTCCTGCGTAGGAGAAGTTCAGGGTGTGCGTGCCCTCGGAGTAGGAGGGATTGCTGTTGATATCCGTGCCGTCGTACTTGACGGTGATGCTGCTCTTGACAGACTCGGGATCGACCGAAGCGACGACCTTCCAGATAGCAGCCTTGGCAGCCTCGTTATCTATGCCGCTTGCGTTGAACACGAGGGTGACAGAGGGATTCTCAACAAAGCTGATGGAGATATCTTTGCGTCCATCGACGACATTGACAGTGAAGTACTGCTCATAGGGGTTATACTTGCTGTCGCCGGCCCACTTGACACGGATGGTATTTTCGCCGAGCTTAAGCCTCGGGTTTGCATCGCCGAATATCGCGGTATCAAAGTCGGCATCGGCTGCCGAGCCTTCAAAGGTCAGCCAGTAAGTAATAGCAAACTCATACTTAAACGCGAACGAGACCTTATCGTATGTGATATTGTCGGGCAGCTTGTCCTCGATCTGAGCCCAGATCGCCTGACGGACGGATTCATATTTAATGGACTGATCGTCGTTGAATGCGGCCTTTACCTCGAAGCTGGTGGGCGAAACGGCGGGAACGTCGTCGCGTCCGGTGAAGGTGACTTCTCTTTCAACGGTAAAGCCGTTGTAATTAGCATTGCCGCCCCAGACTATTCTGACCTTGT
>CAVIBA010000183.1:0-2703 GCA_963640785.1 Bulleidia sp. | reverse complement strand
TCACTTTTTCTATATCTTTTTTATTTTTCAGTCTCACATCTATTGTAACACTACAACTATACTAAAAAATTTTCGCGTCCCCTATTGCAAAACGGAGAATAATATGTTAAAATAATCAAAGCGGCCACACAGTTTGAAAAGCCGCCATAGTAACTGCAAAAGCAGACTGTGAAATAAGGCCATACCAGCCGGGGAGGCAGCGGAGTCCTGTACCTGCAATCCGCTATAGCAGGGGTTGATCCCCCGTCTGAGGGCCGAACTTCTGCGGACCGGAGCCGCGAAGCACTGCGTTGAAGGATGGGTCTTGCGCAATCGGGAGCCGTGAACCATGTCAGGTGGGGAACCAAGCAGCATTAAGCGGTGAACCCGATGTGCCGCGAGGGCGCCTGCCCTGAGCAGTATTCGTGTGTATCGCGTGGAAGGGAAGCTCGATTTTGGGGTGTATGGTCTTACTTTGCGGTCTGTTTTTTCGGATTTTCGGAGGTAGTGTATGCAGAGCTCAAATCATCTCGCGCTTTACCGGAAGTGGCGCTCACGTACGTTTGACGAGGTTTACGGTCAGGATCAGGTGACGCGTGTGCTTAAGTACGAGACAAGCACAGGACAGCTCAGTCACGCCTACCTTTTTTGCGGTTCGCGCGGTACGGGCAAGACAAGCTGCGCGAAAATTCTGGCGAAGGCCGTCAACTGCCTCTCGCCACGCGACGGCAACCCCTGCGGCGAGTGCGCCGCCTGTCGCGCCATCGACGCCGGAACAACAACCGATGTGCTTGAAATGGACGCCGCCTCCAACAACGGCGTTGACAATATCCGCGATATTCGCGACGAGGTCAACTTCGCACCGTCTGACCTCAAATACAGAGTCTATATCATAGACGAGGTGCATATGCTGTCGGCCAGCGCCTTCAACGCGCTGCTCAAAACGCTTGAGGAGCCGCCGGCACACGTCATTTTTATACTCGCAACCACCGAGCTTCAGAAGCTGCCCGCGACCATCATTTCACGTTGCCAGCGCTTCGATTTCCGCCGCATACGCATGGAGGATCTTATCGCGCGCATGGAGTACGTCGCCGGGGAGGAGCACATAAAGCTCGACCGCGACGCCGCGCAGCTGCTTGCCCGCCTCGCACAGGGCGGTATGCGCGACGCGCTCAGCCTGCTTGAGCTGTGCTCGGGCGGCGGGGCCGAGGTCACGGTCGACCGCGTAAATGAGGCGGTCGGTTCGGTCGGGCGCGGACAGGTGCTCGCAACGGTCAGAGCCGTCGCGGCGCAGGATTACGATACGCTTTTCGGCATCATAGCCGAGGCCACTGCCGCGTCAAAGGATCTCGCGGTGTTCTGGCAGGAGCTGATGTCGCTTTACCGCGATATGTTGGTCGTCAAAACGACCTCGTCGGCGGCCGATTACCTCGACCTCACCGATACAGAGACGGTTCAGCTCTCGGAGGCCGCGGCGCTGTTCAGCCGCGAGCAGCTGATAGCGCACTGCCGCCTGCTCGAGGGGGCGCTCGCCTCAATGCAGCGCGCCGGGGCAGTCAAGCGGACAGTGGCGGAGCTGACGCTCATCAAAATGAGCGACCGCACGCTCGATATCTCGTCCGAGGCGCTGCTTGCCCGCGTCGCAAGGCTTGAGGACATGCTGTCCACGCTCATGGCTGGCGGAATGCCGGTCGGAATGCCGGTCGGGCGGTCAGATGGAGCGCCGGTCGGCGTGACGGACGGCGCGGCGGAAAACGGAACTGCGAAAGCTGCATCCGCGGATGGCGACGCTGCTATTGGAGACGCTGCCGTGGGCGGCGTGGCCGTGAGTCCGGCGGTTGAGACGGGTTTATTTGAGCCTAAGACGTGCGCGGCACCCGGTGCATCGTCCGACAAACAGGCGGTGCCTGCCGGAAAAGCTCCGCATGATAACGGGGCGACGACAGATAGTGACACCGGACGCATCGGCACTGAGAAGACCGCGGCGCGCGAGAGCGGCGGTCAGCCGGTCGGGGGCAAGAGAGTTCTGCGCGCCATACGCGGCTGGGCGGAGATAACGCAGCGCATTGCCCGCGAAAAGCAGGCGCTGGCGGCACTGCTCGGCGACTGCCGGGCGTACATCCCGGACGGAGGCGGCGTGATAGTGCGCTGTCCGAATGTCTTCGTTAAGAACATGATAGATCAGGGCGACAACCAGCGGGTCATACGCGAGGCGCTCGCGGCCGAGCTCGGACGCAGGTTGACGGAGAACGAGGTCGTCTTTGAGCTCGTCCCGCGCGCGGGCGGCAACGGCCCCGACGAGACCATTTTTGACGAGCTCGACGAAATGAACGGTATAACCAATTCATCAACATAAAACAAGGAGAACAGCAAAATGAAAGCAAGACTTCCGAGCGGTATGGGCGGCGGCCCGCAGAATATGAACGCCATGATACGTCAGGCGCAGAAGATGCAGGAGGACATGGCCAACCTTCAGGCCGAGCTTGAGACGCGCGAGTACACGGTCAGCGCGGGCGGCGGTATGGTGACTGTCGTGATAAACGGCAAGAAGGAAATCGTCTCCATGGACGTAAAGCCCGAGGTCGTCGACCCGGACGACATCGAGACGCTGACTGACATTCTCACGGCTGCCGTCAACGAGGCTATCCGCCGCGTTGAGGACACGAACTCGGCCGAGATGTCCAAGATAACCGGCTCTGCCGGAATGCCGGGACTGTTCTGATA
>CAVIBA010000182.1:0-2735 GCA_963640785.1 Bulleidia sp. | reverse complement strand
TCTGGCCGCTGTGGTTTGTCCACTTCGGCGGCTGGTTCCTGTTCATGCCGGTGCTTACTCTCGTCAATAGCATGGGCTCATCGAGAACATATGATTTCGTGTTCGATATGGCGCACAGCGCCGTGTTTTCCTCGCCCATCGTCTCTTTTCTGATGGCTATTATATCCGCCATGGCAGTGTTCAGCTTCATGTACAGCTCCCGCAGCACGGGGCTTATAGCCTCTCTGCCCATGCGCCGTGAAACGGTGTTCTGCTCGGTATGGCTCGGAGCCGTAGCCGCGGTCATCTGCTCGAACATAGTTATAGCTCTGCTGACCTTCGTGTTCTCGCTCGGCGCGGTATCTGACACGGCGTTCGCGTTCAAGGCCGTTATGATATGGTTCGGCGCGTACTCGATGCAGTTCCTGCTCTTTTTCGGCATAGCCTCGATAACCGCTGTCGTGACAGGCAGCATAGTCGCACTGCCGGTAATGTTCATCATCTTCAACTTTATCGTAGTCGGCATGGAGGCCGTTGTAAGGATGCATTTTTCCTGCCTTGTCTGGGGCATGGAGAATTTCGCGTTCGACAGCGTGCTCGACTTCCTGTCCCCCATTGTCTACATGCTCGGGAACTTCAAGCTTGACAGTGTCCATGAGTATGATCAGCTCAACGATATTTACACTCTTGTCGGCGTCACCTACAGTCACTGGACGGCAACGGTCATATACTGTGCCGTCGGTCTTCTGCTCTCCGCTGCGGCGCTGCTGATATTCAGAAAGCGCAGGATGGAGGCAGCCGGAGATATTGTCGCCGTGCGCTGCCTGAGACCCGTGTTCAAATACGGTGTCACAGTCTGCTCCGCTCTGTGCGGCGGCATACTGCTGTACACCCTGCTGTACGCGATATTCAACAATCCCTCGCTGTCAGTCGTCATAATGATACCGAGCCTTATAATTTTCGCTCTCGTCGGCTACTTCGGTGCAAGAATGCTGCTTGAAAAGAGCTTCCACGTCTTCCACGACGGCTGGGTAGGCATCATCGTCGTGTGCTGCCTGTGTGCGGTGTTCACGCTCGGCTGCGACCTCGACGTGTTCGGCATCGGCCGCTATGTTCCCGAGGAGAGCAGCATCAAATATATGTCCGTGTCGGAAAGCGGAAATATCAGCAGCGAAGAGGGCATCGCCGAGCTGCGTGCGCTGCATGAGAGCATCGTAAAGGACAAGGACAGATACTGCGATATCGACGAACGGTATATCTACTGTGAGCCGCTCATATTCACATACACGCTAAAAAACGGACAGAAGATCGTAAGAGAGTATGACTTACCCGAAGGCGACGAAAACTACAACAAGTACCACGAGCTGCTCAATTCGCAAAGCATTCTGCTCGAACGCTTCACGACGAACATCCCCGTCGATGTAAAGCACTGCGTCTATGTCAGCTTCGCCGCAATGAATTACGAGGCAGAACTCACGCCCGAGCAGGCCGCTGATTTTTACGACAATGCGTTCATGCCGGACATCAAGTCCGGGCGCATGAGCTCAGGAGGAGACTATCTTGGAATTATATGTATTGAGCTTGCAGACAACTCGCCGACGAATGGCACCTTCGCGAGCGAAGCTCTCTCCTGTGTGATATACTCAAGCTGCACAAGCAGCATTGAATGGGTGAAGGAAAAGCTCGGCGTTGACCTGACGGATCCGGCCTACGCGGCCGCGGATGACGGGACCCCCTCGACACATACATACTATTGACCTATTAACGGAAAGCTCCGTCGGTTTCGACATGACCGGCGGAGCTTTTTATGCATATTGTGCAATGCCCAATATCATGTTGACATATTTTTGTCGATAATATATAATACGAGTCATAGACAGCATTATATGAAAACAAAATTATAATGATTGGAGATTGAAATGGAAAAAGAAATGCTTGAAAATGCCGGCTTCGGCACACGCGCAGTCCACGCGGGCAACATCCGGGACACACAGTACGGCTCTTTGACGATGCCAATCTACCAGACCTCGACCTTCTACTTCGAAAACTGCGAGCAGGGCGGCCGCCGCTTTGCCGGTGAGGAGGGTGGATACATCTACAGTCGTCTCGGTAATCCCACCACGGCAGTGCTCGAAAACAAGATAGCTGCGCTCGAGGGCGGCGAGGCATGCGCTGCGGCAGCCTCCGGCATGGGTGCGATATCCTCCTGCCTGTGGTCGATAGCCGGCGCCGGCAAGCACATCATCGCAGACGAGACACTCTACGGCTGCACCTTTGCTCTGCTCAGCCACGGTATGACCGAATACGGCGTAGAGGTAACCTTCACGGACCTCAGCAAGCTTGAAAACCTCAAGGCAAGTCTCAGGGAAAACACCGTTGCCGTTTATCTTGAAACTCCGGCAAACCCGAATCTCAAGATAACGGACATCGAGCTCATCGCAAAGACGGTTCATGAGTACAATGCCGATATCAAGGTCGTGTGCGACAACACCTTTGCCTCCCCCGCGCTCCAGAATCCTCTCAGGCTCGGTGCGGATGTAGTCGTCCACTCGGCTACAAAGTATCTGAACGGTCACGGCGATGTCATTGCCGGCTTCGTCGTCGGCTCGACCGAATTTATATCCCGCGTCAAGATGTTCGGTCTCAAGGACATGACCGGCTCTACGCTCGGACCCTTCGAGGCATGGCTCATCCTGCGCGGTCTCAAGACCCTTGAGCTGCGCGTTGCGCGGCACACCGAGAGTGCGAAAAAGATA
>CAVIBA010000181.1:0-2781 GCA_963640785.1 Bulleidia sp. | reverse complement strand
TCACTTTTTCTATATCTTTTTTATTTTTCAGTCTCACATCTATTGTAACACTACAACACTGCGCGAAATCAAAATAAAAATATCCTTGACAACGCAGAAATAATATTGTATAATATCAGATGTTGCATTAACTGTACTGATTTTTCAGCAATATACGGAGGACCTATCCATGTTTGAAAAACTGAAAGAGCTTCTCGTTGACGAGCTCCAGATCGATGTCTCCGACATCACGCTTGATGCCAAGCTCTCCACCGACCTCGGAATCAACTCCATCGAGCTTGCAGACCTCATCATGCTCTGTGAGGACAAATTCGGCATTGAGATCAAGGATGAAGACATCCACAACTTCGTCACCGTGGCTGACGTGGTCGAGTATCTCGAAAAGCTCACCGCCGACAAGTAAAAAAATAGAGGAAGGCTCCGGCCTTCCTTTATTTTTGCCTGTCATACCGCCGCCTCCGGGAAAATAAAATTAATATGACGCCGCGCCGTCCGTGGATGGCGCGGCGTCACCATAACCGCAAAATTCTCCGGAGGTACATAGCCTTGAAATCCCCTCGTATCCGCTGGCTTGTCGCCATGCTTTTGCTGATTCTTTTTATTGCCATCGCGGCCGCGTTCGCGCTCCCTTCCCTGCGCCGCGACGCCGACGCCGGGACGGCGACCCCGACCGTACAGGTCATCATCGACCCCGGCCACGGAGGCGAGGACGGCGGAGCCGTCGGCGCAGACGGAACCGCCGAAAAAGACCTCAATCTCGCCATCGCTTTCATGCTTCGCGACATGCTGGCCGCGTCCGGCGTAAACGTAATCATGACGCGCACCGAGGATGTGCTGCTATACGACCGCAGCGCCGACTATCAGGGGCGCAAAAAGGTGCTCGACCTCAAGGCGCGGCTCGAGGTGTGCGAGGCCAACCCCGGCGCGCTGTTCGTCAGCATTCACATGAACGCCTTTCCGCAGAAAAAGTACGACGGGCTGCAGGTCTACTACCCCGCTGCCGACGAGGCGTCCGCCCTACTCGCGCGCGACATCCAGGACTCCGTCCGCGCCTCGCTTCAGCCGTCAAATCTGCGGCGCGCCAAGGCGGCAGGCTCGAACATTTTTCTGCTCGACAAAAACCCCGGCCGCGCGGTGCTTATCGAGTGCGGCTTTCTCTCGAACGACGCCGAGTGCGCCCGCCTGCGCGACACGGCCTACCAGCGGCAGCTGGCACTCGTCATGTACGGCTCGGTCATGAAATATTTGTCCGGAACGCTCACAAGTCCTTGATTTCGGACAGCAGATAGGTTATAATTAAGTGTAATCTACCGAAAGCAGGACTGTGTAATGAAAGGTAATAAAACCGTATTTGTTTGTTCCGAATGCGGCTTCGTGAGCCCGAAATGGATGGGCAAATGCCAGGCGTGCGGCGCGTGGAACACCATGTGCGAGCAGGCGCCGGCGCCCGAGGTCAGGACGACTGCCGTCAAGCGCCACGCGGCGCCGGGCGCGTCCGAGATCCACGCCGTGCCGCTGAATACATACGAAATTCCCGACTACTTCCGCGACTCGACCGGCATGGGCGAGTTTGACCGCGTGCTCGGCGGCGGACTTGTCGAGGGCTCGGTGGTGCTGCTGTCTGGCGAGCCCGGCATCGGCAAATCGACGCTGCTCATGCAGATCTCGGCCAGCCTCGGCCTCAACCGCCGCGTGCTTTACGTCTCGGGCGAGGAATCCGGCGGTCAGCTCAAGCTGCGCGCGCGCCGCCTCGGCATCGACGGCGACACCATCTTTCTCCTGACCGAAACCAACATAGACAACATACTCGCCGAGGTCGAAAAGGTCAAGCCCGACATACTGATCGTCGACTCCATCCAGACCGTTTACAGCGGCGACAGCGCCTCCTCGCCCGGCAGCGTAACGCAGGTCAAGGAATGCGCGCTGGCCTTCATCGCACGCTCGAAAAACAGCGGATTTTCTACCATGATGGTCGGTCACGTCAACAAGGAGGGCGGCATCGCGGGCCCCAAGGTGCTAGAGCACATGGTCGACGCCGTGCTGTGCTTCGAGGGCGACAGACAGCAGAACTACCGCATAATCCGCGCCGTCAAAAACCGCTACGGCTCGACGAACGAGATAGGCGTCTTCGAGATGACGGACAAGGGGCTGGTCGAGGTGCCGAACCCGTCCGAAATGCTGCTCTCCGGCCGCCCGAAGGACACCCCCGGCAACTGCGCGCTGTGCTCCCTCGAGGGCACACGTCCGATCATCGCCGAGATACAGGCGCTCGTCACGCCGACCGTCTTTACCGCGCCGCGCCGCACCTCGAACGGCATCGACTACAACCGCATGTACCTCATCCTCGCGGTGCTCGAAAAGCGGCTCGGTCTGCGCTTCTCGGCCAACGACGTCTACATGAACGTCATCGGCGGCCTCGAGATAGACGAGCCCGCGTCCGACCTATCCGTCGCGCTCGCGCTCATATCGTCGCTCACGGACAAGGTAGTGCCGGACGAGCTTATAGCACTCGGCGAACTGGATCTCTCTGGCGAATGCCGCGCGGTCTCAAACCTCGATTTGCGCCTGCATGAGGCGTCCCGCCTCGGCTTCACCCGCGCGATGGTTCCCTTCCGCAACCTTGAGCGGCAGAAGCAGGACTTCGGCATCGAGCTAATCCCCATCAAAACCATATACGACGCACTCCGCGTGCTGCGCGGGTAACGCAAAACAACTTTTTTGCCGAATGTACATTTGTCAATGATGTGAGACCAAAAAGTTAAAAAAATAATTGTTAAGTTA
>CAVIBA010000180.1:0-2785 GCA_963640785.1 Bulleidia sp. | reverse complement strand
GCAGCATACACCACATAGTTGAGGCGATAGAGGCGGTCACGGCCAAGAAAAAGAAAGGTTCGCACCGCCGTTACAGCTCGTTTGACAACGCGGAGTGCGTGAGCCTCGGCGGCGACCGCCTGCTCACCACGCCCGACTACTCGGCCTACCTCAAAATCGCCGAGGGCTGCGACAACCGCTGCGCCTACTGCGCCATCCCCTCCATCCGCGGACGCTTCCGCAGCCGCACGATAGAGGACATCGTCGAGGAGGCGCGTCAGCTTGAGGGACTGGGCGTCCGCGAGCTCAACATCGTCGCGCAGGACATAACAAGATACGGTCAGGATCTCTACGGCGAGTACCGTCTCGCGGCGCTGCTGCGCGCCATAACCGAGGCGACTAACATCCCGTGGATACGCCTGATGTACTGCTACCCCGACAAGATCACAGACGAGCTTGTCGCTGAAATCCGCGACAATCCCCGTATCCTCAAGTACATCGACCTTCCCATTCAGCACATATCCGACCACATGCTGCGCGCCATGAACCGTCATGGCGACGCGGCCATGATAAAGGACGTCATTGCCAAGCTGCGCCGCGAGGTGCCGGGTATCGTCATCCGCACGACGCTTATCACCGGCTTCCCCGGCGAGACCGAGGAGGACTTCAGAGAGCTGTGCGAGTTCGTCGCCGAGACGAAATTCGAGCACCTCGGCGTCTTCCCCTTCTCGCGTGAGGAGGGAACCGCCGCCTACGACATGCCCGACCAGATCGACGAGCAGGTCAAGCAGGATCGCGCCGACATAATCATGCGCGGGCAGCTCGACATCAACGAGGCGCGCAACCGCTCCATGATAGGCAAGACCGTCACAGTGCTCTGCGAGGACTACGACCCCGTCGGCGAGATACATTTCGGTCGCGGCGAGGCGGACGCCCCCGAGATCGACGGCAAGATATACTTCCGCGCCCCCGCGCGCGTAGCGCCCGGCAGCTTTGTCAAGGTCAAGCTGCGCGAGGTCATGGACTATGACCTCATCGGTCAGGTCGTGACGGCCGACGGAGGCAGCGCGAAATGAACCTTCCGAACAAACTGACGGTGCTGCGCATGTTCATGGTGCCGGTGGTGATAGCGCTGATAATGCTGGCAGGCGTCATTCCCGCGGCGGCGGCGTACATCGCGGCGGCGGTCGTCTTCATGCTGGCGTCGTTCACCGACATGCTCGACGGCAAAATCGCCCGCAAATACAACCTCGTGACAGACTTCGGTCGCTTTCTTGACCCGCTTGCGGACAAATTCATGGTCATCGGGACCATGCTGTGCGTCCTTTACAAAATGGACGCCATCCGCCATTACTTTTTCTGGGCGGTGCTGCTTGTGGTGTTCCGCGAGCTCATGGTGACGGGACTGCGCCTCATCGTGGTGTCGTCGAACGGGCAGGTCATCGCGGCGAATATGCTCGGCAAAATCAAAACTGTGACGCAGATGGTGTGCGTCGTCTGCGTGCTGGTCGAGCCTGCGGTGGAGCTGCTGGCCGGAGAGGGCTACCCGCTTGCGGGCATCTACCCTGTCTCGCTCGTGACGACTGTGGTTATGGCGTTTTTCACGCTGTGGTCGGGTGCGGCATATGTCTGGGGCTGCCGCCACATGCTCAATCCGAATAAATAAAAGGAATCACCCCGCAATGCCCGGATGGCACTGCGGGATGAGTCAGAAAAGCAGTTGTCCGCGGCTTTGCCGCGGACAGCTGTTTTACATTACGGGAAGAACCTTCGACGGCTCGCGTGTGTTGAATATTTCATCGTACTGAGCTTTTGTGATATAGTTGTTGTAGTAGAGGTAGTTCACGCGCCACTCCCAATAGCCTGCAAGGTAGAACATAATGTTGGTTGTGTTCGAAACAGCTGCGACATCAACGCCGCCGCACTGAATTTTGCCGCTGTAGCTGATGTCGGTGCCCTCGATCATGGCTTCAACAAAGTTGTCGGCGAAACGGGCTTCGTACAGCCGTAGGTTGGCCGCAACTCTTTTGTCGTTCACAAATGCGCAGGGAGCCAAGAAAAAATCATCGCCGTCCCAATCAATGTATACGCCGTAACGTTCGATAGGCCCGATTACAAAATCGATATTCGTGTCTTCGCGGTATTTGACGGTTGCCGGGGGCGGGTTGTCGTAGTAATAATCGGAAACGAATGAATAGTTGACCGGGTAAATGCCGTAGGGTGCCGGAATTGTTTTGCAGTCTATCTGAATCGCAACGTGCATATCGGCCGGGGCGGTAAAGCTGAAGTTTCCATCCTTGTCGGGGCTCATTGTTGTGAGATAGCGGAAGGTTTCGCGATAATCCTCAAAATAGTCGTAGTTCTGGCGGTAGGTGGTGCCAACAGTTCCGTTGCCGGCGCTGTCGGTAATTGGCATGGGAGCGTACCACAGTGCCTCGATTACTATGCCTGATATATCAACAATGCCATCTGTGGCGGAAATGTGCCCAGTGTAGATTATATCCTGAGCCGATGTGTCAGTGTTTTCGGATGTGCCGGACTCCGAGGTGGAGGGTGCCGATGTTTCCGGTGTTTCCGTTGTGGTGACAGGAGCATTGGAAGGAGACGCTTCAGGAGTTGTCCCCGGCTCGGAATTGCCTGCCGTGCCGCACGATGCCAGCAAAATTGCCACCATCGCTATGGCGAGAAAAAGGGATAAAGCTCGTTTTTTCATTTTTATAAACTGCCTTTCTGCGAAAGGCATCGACAGGGTTATGAAACCGAGGATACTTTCGCTTTTTGTTAATAAAGTTGTGATAAAATAGAG
>CAVIBA010000179.1:0-2867 GCA_963640785.1 Bulleidia sp. | reverse complement strand
GGGCTTTGACAAGGTAGACGAGCTTGAGTCAGGGCTCGGCGAGCTGTGCGACGGCGTCCGTCAGCTGGTGGACGGTTCGTCCGCGCTCTACGACGGCGTGGCGACGCTGCTTGACAAGTCAGGCGAGCTTGTGGAGGGCATCAACAAGCTGGCCGGGGGCGCGCAGACGCTGAAGGAGGGCAGCGGCAAGCTGCTCAACGGAAGCGGCGAGCTGAGCCGCGGAGCGTCCGAGCTTGCCGACGGACTGAAGCTGCTTGCGAGCAGCAGCGGCAGTCTGAATCAGGGAGCCGAGCAGGTATTCAACACGCTGCTTGCGACTGCTGACGCCCAGCTTGCGTCCGCGGAGCTGACGCTGCCGTCGCTTACCATAAGCAACTACCGGCAGGTATTGACGGGCGCTGTCGGCTCGCTTGACGAGAGTGCGGTTCGCACCGAGGCCGAGCGCACGGCTCTTACGCGTGTGACGGAGCAGGTCAAGGCCAACCGGAGCGCGGTTGAGGCGGGCGTTACGGCCGCGGTGCGCTCGGAGGTTGAGTCACAGGTGACGGCTGCGGTGCGCGAGCAGGTGCTCGCGGGAGTGTTAAGCGCGAACGGCATGACGCCGGACTATTACCGCGAGGCGCTTGAGGCGGGTGCTATTCCCGAGGCGACCCAGCAGGCGATAGAGAGCGCGGTCGCGGCGCAGATGGCGAGCGAGTCGATACAGGCGACCATCGCGGCGCAGGTCGACGCGCAGATGGCGACCGAGCAGGTACAGGCGACAATCTCATCCAACGTTGACGCGCAGATTCAGAAGCTGATTGACGACAACATGGCCTCGGAGGCGGTACAGTCGCAGATTGAGGCGGCGGTAGCGCAGGCGTCGGCGGGTTCGCAGAGCATCAAGCAGCTGATTTCCCAGCTTGACAGCTACAACGAGTTCTACTGTGGTCTTGCGGAATACACCTCGGGTGTTGGCAGTGCGTCGTATGGCGCCGACAAATTAGAGGCGGGCGCTAAGGAGCTTGCCGAGGGGGCGTCCGCGCTTGACTCGGGCGTCGACCAGCTTCTCGCGGGCATACTCACGCTGAAGGACGGCGCGCCCGCTCTTATTGACGGCATAGCTCAGCTTCGCGACGGATCCATGCAGCTGCGCGACGGTTTGCGCGAGCTTGACGAGCGTGGAATTCAGGCGCTCACCGAGGCAGTCGGCGGCGATCTTGCCGGGCTCGCCGCGCGCATTCGCGCCACCACCGACGTCTCTCGCGACTACACCGCTTTCTCTGGCATCTCCGACGACATGCAGGGAAGCGTCAGGTTCATTTTCCGGACGGATTCGATAAAGTGAGGTATTCCGCGCTCTGAGGCTGCCTGCAAGGGAGTGTTTCGCCGCCTGCGGGCGGCGACCAGCGCGGGGACGTTTCGCGCGCTGCGGCGCGCGACCAACGCCACACGGCGTTGGATCCGTGCCGCCTCCCCAAAGGCGGGCGAAACTTTCACAAATTTGGGCGAGTTAAAGTCTGTGGGACGCCGGGACGGATAGTTTTAGGCGTTTAAGTGCGGGCGGTGCTGAATCACGCTGTGGTTCAGCACCGCCCTGCTTCGCGTCCGGTGCCCATTCGGAACTGTGGGAGCGCCGTTTGTGAGATGTGTCCGGTGTCCATTCGGAACGGGGGGGATTGTTTGCTCACTATGCTATGGTTCAGCGGCAAAACGCTTCGCTGTTGCCGCCCTGACGGGAAAGAGTAACTTTAGGGGAGAAGGCGAGCTTCACCCAAAACTTTGCCTCCCTCCCGGAGGGAGCCTCGAATCTGGTGCGGGCGGGGAGCGCGCTACTCTGATTGGGCGTGACCGGAGGCGCGTTGTCTCGGGTTTTGGTGTGGTTAGAAGCGAGTTACCTCGGGTTTGACGCACCCCTACGGCGAAAGATGTGACCGACGGCACGTTGACCGCCGCAGACGGACTAACTTTTAGCGACAGCGCACCGCACGCGAAGCAGGGCGGTGCTCATCCATAACGTGATTCCGCACCGCCCGCACTTAAACGCCTAAAACCGTCCATCCCGGCGTCCCACAGACTTTAACTCGTCTTTTTTGAAAGTTTTGCTGGGTCTCGGGGGCTTTTCCAAAAGCCGCCCGAGCAGGGTTCGGGGCAGCGCCCCGAGAACAATAGGTTTCTGCTCACTTTCCCCCATCCACCTACCCCCTTGGCGGGGTTCGGGGTTGTCCCCGAGACGCGTTACTTGGGGTCTGGGGCAGCGACCTAGAATTACTTTTTGCCCCCGTTCTCAAGCACCATTTGCATGTAGGGGAGGGTTTCGTAGCCCATGCGGCGGTAGAGAGCCTGAGCGCGCTCGTTGTCGGGCTCGACCTCGAGACGATAGCGCGCGGCGGGGAGATTTTTGTGCATCCAATCGAAAAACATGCTTCCGATACCGTGGCTGCGGTACTCTTTGCGGACGTACAGCTCGTCTATCCAGATAACGAGCCCGCCGCCCTCCTGTGAGAATGTTTTGGTCAGCAGCGCGTACCCGACCGGCTTGTCGTTGTCGACGAAAAAGTAGCAGTCGAGGTACACATCCGAGCGCATGAGCTCGTCGAAGGCGCGCGAGTAGTAGTCGTGGTCAATATCGTGCATGACGGCGGGGGAGTTGTAAAATTCCTCGACCATCAGGAGAAAATCGTCACGATCCTGCGGGCGGATGCGCCGCATTTCGATTTTCGGTTTGTTCATTTGGGTTATCCTCCTTCGGATTTGTGAAATATAACTTTTGTATTATACCACACTCCCGGCGGAATGTCAAATCTTCATTCAGCCGTTGACAATTCGACGCTGTAGTGTTACAATAGATGTGAGACTGAAAAATAAAAAAGATATAGAAAAAGTGA
>CAVIBA010000178.1:0-2903 GCA_963640785.1 Bulleidia sp. | reverse complement strand
AGTTTTTGCGGGTTCCAAGGGAGCTTTTTTCAAAAAGCTCCCTTGGCGGGGTTCGTGGCAGAGCCCCGAGACGTGCCACATAATCTATATTTAGGAGGAAGTCAGATGCTTCCGCAGGAATTGTTTTTTGGCATAACGATGTACGATATTCTGTTTGCCGCGGGGGTAGTTGCCGCGCTGGTGACGTTCCGGGTCATGTCGGACAAGATAGGAATGTCGGCTAAGATGCTGAACTTTGTGCTGGCAGACGGCGTCGCGTCGATACTCGTCGGCGTGTTTTCGGCGGTGCTGTTCCAGGCGATATACAATTATCAGAAAACCGGAGTGTTCGAGCTGACGGCGAACACCGGCATGACGTTCTACGGAGGCTTCATCGGCGGCGCGGTAACGTTTTTTGCCGTGTACTTCGGCGTCGGAAGAATCGTTTTTCGCGACGGCGAGAATCTGCGCGAGCTGTTCAAAGTCACAAGCATCGGCGCGTGCTGCGTCGCAATCGCGCACTGCCTCGGCAGACTCGGCTGCCTGTGCGCCGGGTGCTGCTACGGCATACACGCCGAGCCGCCGCTCGGTTGGTTAATGCCCGGCGTCGGCGATACCGTGCTCCCGACCCAGCTTTATGAGGCGGTTTTCCTCGCGGTCATGTTCGCGCTGCTCGCCCGCCGGACGCTGAAGCGCAGATGTTACGTCCTGCCGATTTACCTTGTCGCGTACGGCGTTTGGCGCTTCGCACTGGAGTATATCCGCGGCGATGAGCGCGGAAACAGCCTCGTTTCGTGGCTGACACCGTCGCAGTTTACGGCGATTTGCCTCGTCGCGTGCGGCGTGGCGCTGTTTTTCGTCGAGCGACGCTTAGGCGGCGCAAAAAATCAGAGCCTGGATGCGGAGAGTAACCGTGGCAATGACAGTGAAAAAGCCTGACCGCCGGTTCGCGCTGGGCACAGCGGGGGTCTGTGCGCTGGCGATGGTGTTTTTCGAGTACTACCCCCTGCGCTTCAGCGCCGACGAGGTGCTGTCCGGCATCATAAAAATGATAATCACCCGAGGGCTCGGGACGGTTATGTTCACCGTCCTGCTGGCCTACCTCGGCTACCATATCCACAGCTTCCGCCGCCTCGGGCGCAGCCTCGTTTTCTGCCTGCCGCCACTCGCGGTCGTTGTCAATAATCTGCCCATCCTCGCGCTCATCACGGGCGCGGCGCAGGTCACGCGGCCGGTGTCGTACGTGCTGCTTTTCGCGCTCCAGTGCCTGCTTATCGGCACTTTTGAGGAGACGGCGTTCCGCGGAGCGGTAATGCTGATAATGCTCGAACGCCGCCGGAGCTCGACGAAGCAGATTTTCCGGGTCGTCGTTGCGTCGTCGGCCGTGTTCGGCGGCATACACCTGCTCAACCTCTTCGCAGGCGCGGGCTTCGGCGCGACGATACAGCAGGTCGGCTACTCGTTCCTGATCGGCGGTATGTGCGCCGCCGTCGTGCTGCGGACGCGCAACGTCTGGCTTGCCGCGCTGCTCCACGGCATATACGATTTCTGTGGCTTTTTGCTCCCGACCCTCGGGGAGGGGAGCTGGTGGGACACGCCCACAATAATTTTTACCGTTCTCCTTGCGCTCGCGGTGGCGGCTTACGTAATTGTGAGCCTCACCCGGCTGCGCCCGGAGGACGTCGAACCGATTTTCGCTAAAAAGGAGAACTAACATGTACAGAATTGGTATTGACCTCGGCGGCACCAACATCGCCGCGGGGCTTGTAAATGAGAATTTCGAGATTCTCGTCAAGGACAGCCTGCCGACGCAGGCGACGCGTCCGCCCGAGCAGATTGTCGACGACATAGCGCTGCTCTGCCGCCGCGTGTGCGACGCCGCGGGCGTGTCTGCCGCCGACATTGAGGCGGTCGGCATCGCGTCGCCGGGCGTTGCTAACCACGACAGCGGCGTGGTCGAGTACGCGAATAACCTGCCGTTCCGCCATTTTCCGATTGCGGCGTTGCTTTGCGAGCGCTTTCCGGTCAAGCGCGTGTCTGTCGAGAACGACGCCAACGCCGCCGCGTGGGGTGAGGCCGTCGCCGGCGCTGCCCGCGGGACGAAAAATTCGGTCATGATAACGCTCGGAACGGGTGTCGGCGGCGGTATTATCATCGATCGCAAGGTTTATTCGGGCTCCAACTTTGCCGGCGCGGAGCTGGGTCACATTGTCATTCAGCACGGCGGACGCAAGTGCTCCTGCGGACGCCGCGGATGCTGGGAGGCGTACAGCTCGGCCACAGCCATGATTCGCATGACAGAGGAGAAAATCGCCGAATGCGCCGCTTCCGGCCGCGAAACGCTCATGACCGCCATGGTCGCCGAGCGCGGACGCGTCACGGGGCGCACGGCCTGCGACGCCATGCGTCAGGGCGACGCCGCGGCGCGCGAGGTGTACGACGAGTACATAAACTACCTCGCCTGCGGGCTTACTAACATAGTCAACATTTTTCAGCCGCAGGTAATTTCGCTCGGCGGCGGTATTTCGGGCGAGGGACAGTCGCTGATCGACGCCGTGTCGCCGCTTGTGCACGCCGAGCAGTACGGCTCGGGCATCGTCGAGCTGGCGG
Organism: Bulleidia sp.; assembly: GCA_963640785.1. GTDB lineage: Bacteria > Bacillota > Clostridia > Oscillospirales > CAG-272 > UMGS1002. The sequence continues at coordinate 314 of CAVIBA010000178.1, read as the reverse complement.
ACATCCGCATAGCCAAGCTCGGCAACGACGCCGGCATTATTGGCGCGGCGTTTTTGGGGTTTGACCAATAAGGCGTGGCGAGGTGGGCGCATTACATATGCCCGTATGCGGTTTTAATTGAATTTTTAGGTTGCGGTTCTCGCAGGGGTGGCCTGCGGGAGCCGTTTTTTTATTAAAAGAGTTCTTTAGCCTTGGCGGGCGCACGCCGGAACGTCGGCGGGACGTGATTTAACTGTACTTTTCTGCCGCGAGCAGAGAAAGAACAATTTGATTATGCCGAAGGCATAATCAAATTCAAAAGAGTCGCCCCAAAG
>CAVIBA010000177.1:0-2918 GCA_963640785.1 Bulleidia sp. | reverse complement strand
GCATCTTTTCCGTCATATTTCACAAAAATCCTTGGCTGTAGCGCCGCTACAGCCTGCGGCTTTTTGTTTCATCTGACGAAAAATCTGACTGCGCAATTGCGCCCTCGGAATTACGCGGTGAAGCCTTGAAAATCATATTGATTTTTTGCGGGAAGTATTGTATAATAATAGAGCAGTGAAATTCTGATGTGAAGGAGTATCGTGTGGGAGTATTCAAGAATCTGTCCGAGCGCTTCGGCAGTCGTGATATTGCAATAGATCTGGGTACCGCGACGGTGCTCGTTTACGTCGACGGCCGCGGCGTGGTGATAAACGAACCGTCCGTGGTGGCCATAAACACCGAGACCAACAAGATCTTCAAGGTTGGCCGCGAGGCTCAGACCATGATGGGGCGCACGTCCGAGCGCGTTAAAACCATTCGTCCGCTTAAGAACGGCGTGGTGGTGCAGTACGACGTGACGCTGCACATGCTCGAGTATTTCATCAAGGCGGCCTGCGGGGACATGTTTTTCCGTCCTCGCGTTATGATATGCATCCCCGGCAGTGTGTCGGACGTCGAGCGGCGTGCCGTTATGGACGCGGCGATTGAGGCGGGCGCGCGGTCGGTACAACTCATCTCCGAGCCGCTTGCGGCGGCGATAGGCGCAGGGTGCCGCGTCAACGTGTCCGAGGGGCACCTGATAGTCGACATCGGCGGCGGAACCACTGACGTGGCGGTCGTGTCGCTCGGCGGAATTGTCGTGTCCGAGTCGATAAAGGTGGCGGGCGACCAGTTCGACGAGGCCATCGTGCGCCACGTCAAGAACAAGTACCGCGTCCACATCGGCGAGCGCACGGCGGAGCAGATAAAGATACGCATAGGCGCTGTTTACGAGCACAAAAATATCAAGACGATGAAGGTCCGCGGTCGCTGCATGACCGAGGGACTGCCCAAGGAAATCACAATCAGCTCGCGCGAAATGCTCGAGGCCATGAAGGACCCGATTTCCGAGATTATCGAGGCGATATGCCGCGTGGTCGAGAAAACGCCGCCCGAGCTCATCCCCGATATTATAAACAATGGCATCACCATGACCGGCGGCGGCAGTCTGCTTGCCGGGCTCGACCGGCTGCTCGCCGACGTCACCGGCATACGCGCCACCGTGGCGGACGACCCGGTGTGCTGCGTGGTGAAGGGAATGGGTAAGTCGCTGTCCCGGCTGTCCGACAATGCCGAGGATAACGCCTGACGCGCATTGAATTTATATGTCCGCGCTACGGCGCGGAGGGAGGAATATTATGAAGGAATACGTTATAAGCGGCTATGAGCCGGAATGTCTGTTCCACTTTTTCGAGGATCTGTCGGCAATACCGCGCGGATCATATAACGAGGCCGGAGTGGCCGACGCGCTGGTGAATTTCGCCTCCGAGCGCGGACTTTACTGTTACCGTGACGAGCTTAACAACGTACTGATAAAAAAGCCAGCAACGCCCGGCTACGAGGACGAGCCTGCGGTGCTCATTCAGGGGCACACCGACATGGTCTGCGAGAAGAACGCCGATACGCAGCATGATTTCAAAACACAGCCGCTCGAGCTCTACGTCAAGGACGGCTATCTGCACGCGCGCGGCACGACTCTTGGCGCGGACGACGGCGTGGCAGTCGCGCTTATGCTTGCACTGCTCGACGGTGCCGCGACGGCTCACCCGGCGCTTGAATGCCTGTTCACGGCCTCCGAGGAGGTCGGACTCGTCGGCGCTATGGGCTTCGATTACAGTCGCATCTACGCGCGCCGCATGATAAATCTCGACAGCGATGACGAGGGAATGGTTGTCGTCGGCTGTGCCGGCGGCTGCCGCACGGATATTAAGCTGCCGGTGGAGTTCGTGGAGGCGGCGGGCGAGCCGCTGTCCATACGCATTTCCGGACTCATGGGCGGCCACTCGGGCTCTGATATTACGCTCGGCCGCGCCAACGCAAACAAGCTGATGGGTCGTCTGCTGCTCTCGTTGCGCCGCGACGCCGATTATAACCTCATCAGCCTCAACGGCGGACTTATGGACAACGCCATCCCGCGCGAGTGCGAGGCGGTCATTACCTGCGCCGACAGAGAGCGCATGAAGGCCCGCGCCACAATCATCGCCGAAAAGCTCCGCGAGGAGCTGGTCGCCGACGACGCAGGCTTCACTCTGATCTGCGAGCGCGTCGACAAGCCCGTCTGCATGATGAACTGCGCAAGCACGCGTCTGGTCGTCGAGGCGGTCGGAACCGTCGAGAACGGTGTCATCCGCATGAGCGCCGACATACCGGGACTGGCCGAATTCTCGCGCAACCTCGGCATTATACGCACCTCCGACGAGGAGGTCGACCTGATATTCTCCAGCCGTTCGCCAAAGGAGAGCCTGCTCGAGGCGTCGATAGATTACCTGGACGCTGTGGCCGAGCTTTGCGGCGCTTCGGCAGAGCATTACAGCCGCTACCCCGGCTGGGTCTACGCAAAGCAGTCGCCCCTGCGCGACAGATACGTCGAGGTCGCGCGCTGCGTGCTCGGACGCGAGCCGCAGGTCGTGGCGATACACGCCGGTCTTGAGTGCGGAATTATCAAGTCACGCGTACCGGATATGGATATGATCTCCATCGGAGCCGACGCCGAGAACATCCACACCCCCGATGAGAAGCTCGGGCTCGCAAGCTACGCGCGCCTGTGGCAGATAGTCACGGGAATGCTTGAAAAATAAGCGAATAACACAAAACAACGGCGTCCGGCTTTAGCCAAAGCCCCGTAAGGATGTTTTTTGGCAGGGATACGGTGTAACCCCACAATCGGGGTTGCACCGTTTTCTCTTTTCAGGCGGTAAGCCTGTATTCCTGCGGATTTGCTTGGATTTTAGCCATAAGGCTTTTGATTTCGTCCTCTGTGGGAATGTCAATCAGTCCG
>CAVIBA010000176.1:0-2939 GCA_963640785.1 Bulleidia sp. | reverse complement strand
CTTAACAATTATTTTTTTAACTTTTTGGTCTCACATCATTGACAAATGTACATAAAAAAATTAAGTTTTGTTAATACAGACGCGAAAATGCGCGCTATACGGTGCTTTTTGACTTTACAAACCGCAGCGGATGTAGTATAATAAACTGATACATTGTTTCCGCGCCGGGTGATTTTCTTTGCTCACTCCGGTAACACCACACTCTGATTTGCGCCCCTGCATACTTTGGAACCGACCAACTTTGATTGTTAAGCGCACTTCCATTCCAATCCAAACCCAATTCCGAAAGTTTTTGCGGGGTCTCGGGGAGCTTTTTTCAAAAAGCTTCCCGAGCGGGGTCTGGGGCAGCGCCCCGGAGTCTTACTCGAAAGTTTTTGCGGGGTCTCGGGGAGCTTTTTGGAAAAGCTCCCTGAGCGGGGTCTGGGGCAGCGCCCCAGAACTATCCCGTATCATTATAAGGAGAATTTTTTATGCCTAAGTATTCAATCGGTCTTGATTACGGCTCGCTTTCCGGGCGTGCCGTGCTTATAGACATCGCTGACGGACGTCAGCTTTGCGACTGCGTGATGGACTACCCGCACGCTGTCATGTCGGAGACGCTGGCGGCGACCGGCGCTCCGCTCCCGCCCGACTACGCGCTGCAGGATCCGCAGGATTACCTCGACGTGCTGGCGACCACCATTCCCGGCGTTATAAAAAAGTCGGGAATCGACCCGCGCGATATAGTCGGCATCGGCGTGGACTTTACCTGCTGCACGCTGCTGCCCGTCCACCGCGACGGAACGCCGCTCTGCTTCGACGAGCAGTACCGCGGCGAGCCGCATGCCTACGTCAAGCTGTGGAAGCACCATGCCGCGCAGAGCTACGCCGACCGACTCAATGAGGTCGCACGTCGCCGCGGCGAGCCGTGGCTCGACCGATTCGGCGGCAGGATTTCGTCCGAGTGGATGTTCCCGAAAATCTGGCAGGTGCTCGACGAGCGTCCCGATATATATGACGCGGCCGATTACTTCATCGAGGCCGGCGACTGGATCACGTGGCAGCTGACCGGCCGTCAGACGCGCAGCTATTGCTTCGCCGCGTATAAGAGCAGCTTCGTCGTCGACGGTGGCGGTTACCCCTCAGAGGATTTCTTCGGCGAGCTCGATGAGAGACTGCACCACGTCGTCCGCGATAAGCTGGATGCGCCCATGGTCTTCACAGGCGAGCGCGCGGGCACTGTCTGCCACCGTGCCGCAGAGCGGCTCGGACTGCCCGAGGGCGCTGCTGTCGCCTGCCCCATGCCCGACGCACATACCGCCACTATTTCGCTCGGATTGTGTAGGTCGGGCGACATGTGTGCGATTATGGGCACGTCGTCCTGCTATATGCTGCTCGGCGACAGCGACGGTCAGGTGCCCGGCATCTGCGGCATCGTCAAGGACGGCATGACGCCCGGCTTTTACGGCTACGAGGCCGGACTCTGCTGCGTCGGCGACCACTTCGCGTGGGTCGCGGAGAACGTCGCGCGCGAGGATTACATAGAGGAAGCGCGCAGCCGCGGCATGTCCATGCTCAAGCTGCTTATCGAGAAGGCCGCGGCGCAGAAGCCGGGGCAGCATGGCCTCATTGCACTCAACTGGTTCAACGGCAACCGCAATATCCTGGTCAACGCCGCGCTGTCCGGTCTCTTCGTCGGCATGACGCTGCGCACGCGCCCCGAGGATATGCTCCGCGCGCTCATTGAGGCAACAGCCTACGGCACGCGCACCATAATAGAGAATTACCGCACGCACGGCGTCAACGTCGGACGTATAGTCGCCGCGGGCGGAATCGCGCGCAAGGACCCCTTCACCATGCAGACCTACGCCGATATACTCAATATGGACATCGAAATTTCAAATTCAACACAGGCGCCGGCGCTTTCCGGTGCTATACAGGGCGCCGCAGCGGCGGGCGTCGAGGGCGGCGGTTACGCCACGCTTGACGAGGCCATGCGGCACATGGTCGCCGGGTGCGACAAGGTCTGTCACCCCATTCCCGAGAACGTCGCGGTCTACGACAGGCTGTTCGCCGAGTACATGAAGCTGCACGACTACTTCGGCCGCGGCGGCAACGACGTTATGAAAATACTGCGGGAGATTTCCGCGGGAGTATGATGCAGTTTATCCCGAGAGGGCAGTCGCCATGAATATTATTTGCACGGAAAGGTGAAAAAATATGATGAAAAAGCTGGCATGGGCGCTTTGCCTGAGCTTTGCCGCAATGCTCGTTTGCACGGCGCTTGCCGGGTGTAAGACCGACGGCACAACTACCGATAGCTCCGGTACCCCGCCCCCCGAGGTCACGACTTCCGGCGCGACGCCGGACACCACGCCGGGCACGCCGACAGAAACTACTCCCGCCGAGACCACGGCGATTGTGCACGGCGATCCAGTCGGCAATGCCTCGGTCGACGTCGCAGGGCTGGGGCTTGTGCCGCACGAGGCGGTGTCGGACAACCGAGCCGTCGCCGAGGTCAGGGTGCGCGGCGGACAGGTGATGGTCGTAGGGTACCTTGACGGCAGCGCGGGCATTACGGTGCGCGACTGCTTCGGCCATACAGCCACGGTCGATGTGACAGTCTCCGGCCGCGAAATAAAGACCGTTCCGCACGCCACGACGGACAAATTCATAGAAGCCAGCACGCAGTTCGGCGCAAATGGCGACGGCGTCACGGACAACACCGCCGCAATCCAGGCGGCGCTCGACTCCGCAGAGCCGGGGCAGACAGTCTACCTTTACCCCGGAATTTACGTCGCCGACCACCTCTGCATGCCCGAGGGCGTCACGCTCGAGATGTACACCACCATGACAGACGCCACGGCGGGCTACACGGATGAGCTGGCGCGTCAGGTCAGGGCGGGCGAGGTGACGGTGCTGCGCGGCGCGCGCATCATGAACAACCGCTACCACCAGCC
>CAVIBA010000175.1:0-2996 GCA_963640785.1 Bulleidia sp. | reverse complement strand
GTACTATTTCTCGGACGAAAAAATTGAGCTTGGAACAGCATCCGAAACCGGCAAGCCGGAGATTATAACAAATTTCGAATTGTACAAATATTCTTTTGAGACAGAGAAATCCGAGCAGTTGCTTGACCTCAGAAGCGACGACGGCTGTATCACTACATCCAGCTGGGAGGTGGTAAACAACTGCCTCTACGGAAGATACCGCAAATGGACATATCCCAAAACCGGCGAACGCTTTTCATACGAGCGGCATCGCTATTCAGGAACCGACACCGAACATGTCAACACCATCCTGCGCGTTGACCTCGCAACCGGAGAACAGAGCTTTATTGAGTTGGCAATCAATTGATTGCCGCTCGGATAGGAGAGAGCCATGAAGCTAATATCCGATGAATTCAGAAAGCTGACAGGGGTCAGGTATCTGTGGCTCATACTCGCGCTGCTCGTCGCCGGGAATATTGTGGTTTCGTATTTTACGGCCGTGAAAACCCGCCCGCGCGGCATCGAAACGTCACAGATAGCTGAATTCTACGAAAAATATTCCGCCGACCCCGACGCCATGAACGCCTATTACGCCGACATGCTGGAATTCAACCGTCAGCAGGACAATCTTTTCATAGAGGCGATGCGCGAGGGCAAGGATTATAACCCCGAGCGGTGGGTCAATCAATACGGCACCGACGAGTTCGGCGACCGCGCGCTTTTCGCGATGGTTTTCCTGTCAGTGGACGCCACAAAGCAGTATTCCTCGGACATAGGAAAGGTAATCCGTTCCGCCGCGGCCAACCTCGCAGAGCTTGAGTACGCCGGGGTTCCCGCCGGAGACTACGCCTGCCGCTCACAGGCCGAGTGCGTCCGGGTGTACCAATACGTGCGGGAAAACGTCGATATAAAGTTTGAATACATCCGCGGCTGGAACGAGTATTTCGGCTATGACGCCGTGAATGTGTTTATATTTATGGCGCTGATTCTGTTCGCCTCGGTGATTTTCACGCAGGAGAGGGTCAACGGCTTTCTCCCCGTTCTCCGCACCTGCCGCCGTGGACGCGTCACAACCGCGCTGGTCAAATGCGGACTCATGGCGTTTATCACGCTCGGCGCTGTTCTGCTCTTCACCGGGTCGACTTTCGCCGTCTTTGGCGCGGTGCTCGGTTACTCGTCGCCCGGCAACGCGATACAGGCGTTATCAAGCTATACATATTGCCCGTATCTGCTGACCATCGGCGAGTATTTTGTCGTCACGCTCGGGCTCAGACTGCTCACATTCGTGACGTTTTCCGGCGTTATACTGTTCGTCTCGGTGTTCGCCGCGCAGTATCTCTATGTTTACGCCGCGGGGCTCGGCGTAGCGGGTGTGAATTTCCTTTTGTACTCGCTCGTAAAGATAAACTCGAACAGCCTCGTCCGCAACCTGAACTTTTTCGCCGCGGCGGCGGTTCAGCCACTGTTTGTGCGGTTCCGTACGTTCAGCCTTTTCTCCTACCCGTGCAGCTATGTTCCCTTCCTGCTCTCCGTCTTCGGCGCGCTGCTTATACTCGGCGTCGCCGGGACTGTGACAGCGTTTGCCCTGCGCAAGGGCGGCGCCGCGAGCAGCCCGCGCAAGCTGTTGAGCCGTCTGTCAACACAGCGGCTCGTGCAGCGTATAAAGCGTAACAGAGGTGCGTCGCACGCCGGAAGCACGTCGCAAAACGGCGCGCAGCGCATACGTCAGCGGAGCCTGTCGCTTGTAGGGTATGAAAATCATAAGCTGCTGATAGCGTCCCGCATGATAGCGGTTGTGATTGCCGCGCTGTGCCTGCGGTGCGTGATCTCCTACAACGGTAACGTCCCGCCTGACGACTCCTTCGAGCGCATCTACCGCTCCTACATGACCGAGCTTGAGGGCGAGATAACTGACGAGAAGCGCGAATACATCGCCAAGGAAAGCGAGTTCATCTCAAAGACGCTGGCCATGCAGGATACTATGTACGCCGACTACGCGGGCGGCCGCATCGACTACCCGACCTACAGCGCCTACCTCGCGGACTACAACTACGCGATGTCGCACAGCGAGGCCATAAAGGTCGTGTCGGAGCACATGAATTACATTGACAAGTGCAAAGCCGAGACCGGCATCGACGCATGGTTTGTCTACGACAGCGGCTGGCTCCGGCTCTTCGGCACGGACGCGGACATTCTGCTGCTTGCTGCCGTTGTCGTACTGCTCGCCGGTGTATTTGCCGACGAATACAGCAGCCGTTCGTCGTCGGGCGGGTTTGCGCAGATTCTGCGCTGCACCAAGCGCGGGCGCAGGCAGACGTTCGCGGCCAAGCTGGTCGCCGCCGTTATAATCGCCGCCGTGACGACGGTGCTGTTCAACGCGACAGACGCGCTTATAATTTCAAAGCGCTTTTTCTTGCCGGCGTATTACGCCCCGGTTCAGTCGCTCGAGCTGTTCGACGGCTTCACGGTCGGCATAAGCATACTCGAATACACCGCGGTGATGTACGTCATAAGGCTGTGCGCCGCAGTCACGCTGGCATTGCTCGTGTGCGGGCTATCCTGCGTTTTGGGACGACAGCTTTCGGTGCTCAGTTGTGTCGTAGCTCTGACGCTGCTCCCTTCTCTGCTGGCCTATTTCGGGCTTTACGTCATGCGCCGTGTGGATTTTCTGCGCTACTTCGCCGGAACCCCTCTGTGCATAGACTCAATTGCCGCCTGCGGACAGCTCGACGTCGTCGCCATTTTCGCCATTGCCTCAGCCGCGCTCGCGGCACTCACAACCGCCACCGCGGCGAGAAAGTTTTGCTAAATGCTAAAAATAGGTTGGGCGAAAAATAAAAATTTTTTTCAAATGTGAATCTTTTTTGCGGGTTTTGAGGTTATATATATTAGAGTTTTATTATGACTCCACAAATAACCGAAAGGCAAAGGCGTCATATAAAAAATTCAACTTTCAAGGGGGAAGTTTGAAACAAACATCTAACACATGTACTTTGCTACGACAAAAAAGAGTACAA
>CAVIBA010000174.1:0-3040 GCA_963640785.1 Bulleidia sp. | reverse complement strand
TCACTTTTTCTATATCTTTTTTATTTTTCAGTCTCACATCTATTGTAACACTACAGCGGGATCGCACCAAAATTTCACTCCGCGTTTGACAAAGCGCGCGATGTGTGATATAATTGATAAGTTATAGGAGAGGAGGTGGCTCTGTTGACATTGATAACCGCGGTTGAGCCCGGCTCGTACGCCGCGCGCGCGGGGATAATCCCCGGCGACGTGCTTGTGTCACTCGGCGGGCACGAGATTCACGACGTGCTCGATTACCGTTTTTATATGACCGAGCCGCGCCTGACTCTCGAGCTCACGCGCGACGGCACGCCCTACACCGTCACCGTCCGCAAGGGCGAGTACGACGACCTCGGCCTCGAGTTCGACACTCCGCTGATGGACAACAAGCACCGCTGCGCCAACAAATGCATATTCTGCTTCATCGACCAGCTGCCGCCCGGCATGCGCGAAACGCTCTATTTCAAGGACGACGACTCGCGCCTCTCCTTCCTTCACGGCAACTACGTCACGCTGACCAACCTCACCGACGACGACATCGACCGCATTATCAAAATGCACATCTCGCCGCTGCGCGTCTCCGTCCACACGACCGATCCCGAGCTGCGCGTCAGCATGATGAAAAACCCGCGCGCGGGCGAGGTGCTGTCGTATCTGCGCCGCGTTGCCGACGCGGGGCTTGACATCTCGGCGCAAATCGTGCTCTGCCGCGGCATAAACGACGGCGCGGCGCTCGAGCGCACCATGAAAGATCTCATGTCCTACCTGCCCGCGCTTCAGAGCGTCTCCATAGTCCCGGCGGGGCTTACGAAATACCGCGACAGGCTCTACCCGCTCTCGCTTTTCACGCCCTGCGAGTGCCGGGCGCTCATCGGGCAGGTCAACCGCATGGGCGAGCTGTGTCTGTGCGAGCACGGACGGCGCATTTTCTTCTGCGCCGACGAGATATACATCCGCGGCGGCCTGCCGCTGCCGGACGCCGACTTTTACGAGGGCTTCGACCAGCTCGAGGACGGCGTCGGCCTCATCGCCGCGCTGCTCGAGGACTTCGGCTACGCGCTTGAGGACACACCCCTGCCCGAGAGCTCGACCCGCCGCGTCACCATCGCGACCGGAACCGCGGCCTATTCTACCATTTCATATATAGCGCGCCGTCTGTGCGAGGCGGTGCCGGGGCTGTGGGTGCAGGTCGTGGCCATCAAAAACGAATTTTTCGGCGAGACCGTCACCGTCGCGGGGCTGCTTACCGCGACCGATATCGCCGCACAGCTTAAGGACACCGACCTCGGCGACGCGCTTTTAATCCCCGCCGTCGCGCTGCGGCGCTCCGACGAGCCCGTTTTTCTCGATGACAAAACGCCCGAATGGCTGTCCGGGTCGCTCGGCGGCATCACGATAATACCGACCGAGAACAGCGGCGAGAGCTTTGTGAACAGCATTCTGGGGCTGTGAATCAGGAAAGGAGCAAAAAATGAAACCGATAGTAGCGATAGTGGGCCGCCCGAACGTGGGCAAAAGCACACTTTTCAACAAGCTGATAGGTGAGCGCCGCTCGATAGTCGAGGACACGCCCGGCGTCACGCGCGACCGCATTTACGGCGACGTCGAGTGGAACGGCCGGCGGCTGATGCTTGTCGACACGGGCGGCATCGAGCCCAAGACCAACGACGTGATTCTGCGTCAGATGCGCATGCAGGCGCAGATCGCCATCGACATGGCGGACGTCATAGTTTTCGTCTGCGACGTGCGCTGCGGCCTCGTGGCCGACGACCGCGAGATTTCCGTCATGCTCAGCCGGTCGGGCAAGCCCGTCATACCCGTCATCAACAAATGCGACAGCGTCGGCGCGCTGCCCTTCGAGTTTTACGAATTCTTCGAGCTCGGGCTGTCGCATGATCCGATAGCCGTCTCGTCCGTCCACGGAAGCGGCACGGGCGACCTGCTCGACGCCGTGCTCGAGGCGCTGCCGCCCGACGAGGACGAGCCCGAGGAGGACGACAGCATCAAGGTCGCCGTCATCGGCAAGCCGAACGCGGGCAAGTCTTCAATCGTCAACCGCATGGTGGGGCAGGAGCGGGTCATCGTCTCCGACATCGCAGGCACGACGCGCGACGCCATCGACACGCAGGTCGAGAACGAATACGGCAAGTTCACCTTCATCGACACGGCGGGCATACGCCGCTCGGCAAAGGTCAGAGACGTGATTGAGAAATACAGCGTGCTGCGCGCCAAGACTGCGGTCGAGCGCGCGGACGTCTGTCTCATCATGGTAGACGCGACCGAGGGCATCGCCGAGCAGGACAGCAAGATAGCCGGCATCGCCCACGAGGCGGGTCGCGCGTCGATAATAGTGGTCAACAAGTGGGATCTCATCGAGAAGGACAACGACACGGTCAAAAAGTTCAACAACGACATCGCGACGGCGCTTGCCTTCATGCCCTACGCGCCGATAATATACGTCTCGGCCAAGACAGGCCAGCGCATAACCAACATATTCGAGCGCATAGTATATGTAAACGGACAAGCCAAGCTGCGCGTCTCGACGGGAATGTTAAATGACGTACTGTCCGAGGCGACCATGCGCACCCAGCCCCCGACGGACAAGGGACGGCGTCTGAAAATCTACTACATGACGCAGGCCTCCGTCGCGCCGCCGACGTTTGTGATATTCTGCAACAACGTTGAACTGTTTCATTTTTCCTACCAGCGCTACCTCGAGAACTGCCTGCGCGCGACCTTCGGTTTTTCCGGAACACCCATCAAGCTGATAATCAGGCAGAAGGGGGACGAAACCTGACTCCGTGACGGGGGTGTGGGCTATTGCATATGCACATATGCGGAAAAGTTAGTTTTAGACTCGGCAGACTGACGCCGTGGGCGGCCTCCGACGTGTTCGAAGTGTACTTTTCTGTTATGCAACAGAGAAAGAACAATTTGATTATGCCGAAGGCATAATCAAATTCAAAAGAATGCCCCAAAGGGGACGAACCTACGGTTCGCCCCCTCTGGACTCCCCCACTCCCGTCATGCGTGGTGGGGA
>CAVIBA010000173.1:0-3058 GCA_963640785.1 Bulleidia sp. | reverse complement strand
GCACAGAAGCGGAACTTTTCTGCCTCGTCCGCGAGAGGACGCTGGCCGACCGCGTAGATAACGGTGTCCGCTTCGTAAAGCTTTTCACCGTCCGCGTTTTTGCCGATAACGCCCTTGTCGGTGATCTCAACGGGGCTGGTGTTGAACGCGGTGCCGACCTTGCGGATGCGGATCTGTTCGCCGATGGCCTGACCGTGCAGACCGTTTGCGCCGCACTTGACCTGATCGTGGCGGTGCATGATGGTAACCTCCTTGCCGCAGCTTGCCAGATGAAGAGCAAGCTCTGCGCCGACGAGACCGCCGCCGATAACGACGACCTTCCTGCCGACTTCATCGACATGCGTGTAAGCGTAATCTGCGGGCATTACGTTGGCTCTGTCATAGCCGGGCAGATAGGTGGGAACCGCGGGACGGGAACCGAGAGCCGCAATAACGGCGTCGGGTTCAAGGCTGCTTACAAGCTCCGGTGTGGCTTCAGTGCCGAGCATCACGGTGATATTCCTGTTCCTGAAGACCTTTCTGGCCTGCGTTTCGATATAGAGCTTGAGCTTTGCCTTGAAGGAGACCTCATCTTCAATGAGTAGTACGCCGCCGAGCTTGTTCGCCTTTTCGATAAGGGTGACATTGTGTCCGCGCTCTGCGGCAATCAGAGCCGCTTCCATGCCGCCGATACCGCCGCCGACAACAACAACGTTTCTCTTGTGTACGGGAGGCGTATCATATTTGCACTCAAGTTCACGACCGGTAGTGGGATTGATCGCACAGCCGTACTGACCGGTTGTAATGAGCTGGCTGAAACAGGTGTAGCAGCGCAGACACTGGTTGATCTCATCCGCCTTGCCCATTCTTGCCTTGTTTGGCAGGTCGGGGTCTGCAATGACGCCTCTGCCTATTTCGATAACGTCCACAAGGCCGTCCGCAAGAGCCTTTTCCATCATTGCCGGATCGCTGAACGAGCCGACGGCCGCAACAGGCGTCTTGACGTATTTCTTGACCTCGGCGGCAAACTTCATGTTGACGCCGTCTTCAAGGAACATGGACGGGTGCATGACGACGAAGGACTCAATGACCTCATGGTTGCCGACGGAGCAGTGAATGATATCGCAGTGACCGTCAAGCTGTTTTGCGCACTCTATGCCGTTTTCAATGCCGTAGCCGACAGAGTTGACCTCGGATGCTGACATACGGAAATCTATCATGAAGTTCTTGCCGCAGACCTGCTTGATCCTGTCGCAGACCATGACTGCGAAACGGCATCTGTTCTCTGCACTGCCGCCCCATTTATCGGTGCGGTGGTTTGTGAGCGGGCTCATGAACTGATGAAGCAGCCAGCCGTGGCCGCCGTGGAGCAGAACCATTTTGAAGCCCGCAAGCTGGACGCGCTTTGCGGCCTGCGCGTAAAGCTCGATGGTTTTGAGAATCTCTTCCTCGGGCATTTCCGGCAGGAACGCGCCGTTGAGACGTGCGCTTGCTTTGTCGCTGTCCGTCTTGATGACCGTGTCGGAGGGAGCCCAGACCTGATGCCCCTCGATGTATGACTGGCTTGCAAACATACCGGCATGCATAAGCTCAATGGAGGCAATTGCGCCGTGCTTGTTGATAGCGTCCGCAACCGTTGCAAGATGAGACACGCAGTCGTCACTGTCAAGCTTGAGGTATTTGGGAATATCAACGCCGTGTACGGAGTCAATGTAAGCCTCGCCGACATGAACGACGGCGCAGCCGCCGCGCGCCTTGCTTTCGTAGTATGCCATCAAAGGCTCGGTTGCAATATTTTCGACCGTCAGGTCGCAGTAACCGGTAGGTGCTGCAAAAATTCTGTTGCGCAAAATGGTGTTGCCAAGCTTAAGAGGCTTAAAAAGATGCGGGTACTGACATTCGTACATGACTGTGCTTCCTTTCCTTAGCTGAAGCGGTTTCAGCTATATTTATTTACTCAAAGAAGGGTTAATTATTTGTCATTAACTGTCTGGATTATAACACTCCTGTTAATTGTTTGACAGTGAGACCTTTTTGTCCCTGCCACAACAAGTAGTTGTGATGGAAAAAGCCGAGACCGCCGGCAGAAAAACTGACGACGGCCTGACAGGCGGCGGATATTTTGAGTCAAAAATATAATTGAGTATTTTCAATTATATGCTGCGGCGGCATTATGCGGCGCTTTGACATTTACCATTTGCGGAAGCACTTGATGAATTCGGCCTCCTGCGAGGTAACTCCGTGTCCGGCGGCGGTGCACACACATATTGAAAATTCCCACACGTGCAGCTTGTCAGGAATGATCCTGACTCCGGGCAGCTCTGCCGGATGCTCTCCCGCATACACCCCTATGCCGATGTTTTCGCGGCATAGCTTCAGCATCAGCTCCGTATCGGTAACTGTCACGCTTATATTAGGGAAGAAGCCTGCTTTGCGGCAGCGTTCGAGAAAGCTTGCGCGCCCTTTTCCCTCGCCGCCCATTGCGATAAAGCAGTCGTTCTTGAGCTGACGCAGGTCGATCGACGCCTCACCCGCAAGAGGATGCTCCGCACCGAGAATAAAATAGAGATTCATGTTATGCGTGTGCTGTATTTTAAGCTTTTTGCCGTCTACCGGCGCAACGCAGAAGCCTATGTCTATATCGCCGTTTATCAGCGCTTCATCGACTTCGGTGTCCGTGTATTCTTTGATGGAGACATTTACGTCCGGGTGGCTTTTCAGATAGGCGTCAATGATTTTAACCGGGAAAAAATTAGCGGTTCCGTTGGGAAAACCAAGCGTTATACTGTTCTTGTCGCGGTTTTTTTCCGTGTTTATTTCCGTGAGGACTCTGGTGTAGCCGTTTACCAGATCCTCCGCATAGCGCAGCAGAATCACGCCGTAATTTGTCAGCGAAATCGAAGAATTTGAGCGCAGAAACAGCGGCGCGCCCAGCTCATCCTCAAGGGTTTTGATGCTTTTGCTCACACCCTGCTGGCTGATGTAGAGATTTGTCGCCGCTTTGGTAAAACTCATTTGCTCGCAGACTTCCACGAATGTTTCAAGCTGTCTGAAATCCACAGGCCGATCCTCCTTAACC
>CAVIBA010000172.1:0-3150 GCA_963640785.1 Bulleidia sp. | reverse complement strand
CGGTATGATGGGGCTGGGCAGGCTAACCATTGGACGCCCCGCCCCGGCGGCCTGAGGTACATCCCGGTGGGAGCGTCTGCGGTACAAATGGTTCTCGGGGCGAGGTCTCTGGAGAGCGCTTCACCGTTGGAATGAAGTTTGATGGGTGTGATAGCTCACGTCCCTCTATGCGCGCCATCATATTGCGGCTCCGCCGCTCATGAGGGCTAATTAGAGCAGAAAACGTTAGTGAAAGCTGCCCCGCAATCCTGCGCGCAGCGCGAGTACTTTGCCAGTGAAAAAACAGTTTAGCGAGTCTCCCGAACGAGTAAAACCGGGGACAGGACGTACTCTCGCAAAGGCGCGGTAGAGCGATTCTGACCGAGCCGCGCCGGATGCGAGCGCCAAAGAGGGTGAGAACGTCCACCTTAAGCCATCCCCACGGGAGTGGGGGAGTCCAGAGGGGGCGAACCGTAGGTTAGCCCTCTCTGGGGCGACTCTTTTGGTACTTTTCTGCTCGCGGCAGAAAAGTACACTTCTCCACCGTCGGTGGCCTTCACGGCGTGTGCCCTCGTGGGCAAAGAACTTATTCTGCACACAGGCATATGCAATACGCCTCACCCCGGCGTGCGCCCGCCAAGGATAAAACTAACTTTTCAGCATACGTGCATATGCAATAGCTCACACCGTAAACAGTGTCCCCACCGCCGTCCCGGCGACAATATCGTAAAGTATATCCGGGTTCGCTCCGTTGGCGATGAACATGGGCACGCCTGCCTCGCGGCAGATGAGCGCTGCGTCAAGCTTTGCACGCATTCCGCCGGTGCCGCGAGCTGTGCCCGCGCCGCCTGCGATGCTCTCGAGCTCGCTGTCTATGCGCTCGACTACGGGTATCAGCCGCGCGTTCGGGTCGTCCTTGGGGTTGCGGTCGAACAGACCGTCAACGTCCGACAGGTTGATAAGCAGGTCGGCGTTCACAAGCGACGCAACGTAGGCCGCGAGTATGTCGTTGCCGCCGATCTTGATGCCCTCGAACGACACCGTGTCGTTCTCGTTGACAACCGGAATGCTCCGCCCTGCAAGCAGCAGCCGGAAGGTCGACTGCGCGTTCTCGCGCCGCAGCGGAATGTCGACGACGTCCTTGGTCAGCAGCACCTGCGCCGCGACGTAGCCGTAGCTCATGAAGTACTTGTCGTACATGCTCATGAGCTCGCACTGGCCGATGGCGGCCGCCGCCTGCTTCTCGCTGACGGTGTCGGGCGTGCGCGTCAGTCCCATCTTGACCCAGCCCGCCGAAACTGCGCCGGACGAGACCAGTATCAGCTTGATCCCGCTGTTCTCTATATCGCACAAAACGCGGCACAAATGCTCGATTTTGCGTATGTTGAGCATGCCCGTCGCGTGCGTCAGGGTGGAGGTGCCCACCTTTACAACAATTATTTTTTGATTTTTTTCCATTTGCTCTTCAACTTTCGCGAGTTTTATGATATGATATATATATATTCTATAACAAAAATCGCATTTTTGCAAGATGATTTTAAAAATCTTGCAAAGAAAGGTGCAGCTTTATGACCGAAAAAGAACTGATTTCCATGTGCCGGGCCGCTCGAGGCGTGCTTCCGGCGCTCGCGTCGCCCGAGACGCGGGACAAAATACTCGCCGCCATCCCCGGCGCGCTGCGCGCCGCGCGCGACCACATTCTGCACGCCAACGCCCGCGACCTCGTCGCCGCGCGCGAGCACGGAATCTCAGCCGCCATGCTCGACCGCCTGACGCTCACCCCCGAGCGCCTCGACGCCATCGCCGCGTCCGTCGACGAGGTGCGCGCACTGCCCGACCCGCTCGGGCTCGAGTACGAGGATCACCGCCCGAACGGTCTTTACGTGACGCGCTGGCGCGTGCCGCTCGGCGTCATCGGCATGATATACGAGGCGCGTCCGAACGTCACGGTCGACGCGTCTGTGCTGTGCCTCAAGAGCGGAAACGCCGTCATTCTGCGCGGCGGAAGCGAGGCGCTGGGAACCAACCGCGCCATTGTCGCGGCACTGCGCGAGGTGCTGACGCCGTTCGGCGCGCGCGATGCCGTCGCGCTTGTCGGCGATACCGATCGTGAGAGCGTCAACATCATGCTGACTCTGCGCGGCTACATTGACCTCATCATCCCGCGCGGCGGTGCGGGGCTTATCCGCAACGTCGTGGACAATTCGCGCGTGCCCATCATCGAGACGGGGGCGGGGAACTGCCACGTCTACGTGCACAGCAGCGCTGATCTTGACATGGCGGTGAACATCATTGTCAATGCCAAGACCTCGCGCCCGTCGGTCTGCAACGCGGCCGAGACGCTTTTGTGCGACCGCGCTATAGCGCCCGAGTTTCTGCCGCGCGCGGCTGCGGCGCTTCGCGAGCGGGGCGTGGAGCTGCGGGCGTCGGCGGGGGCGCTGCCCTACGTTCCGGGCGGCATTCCGGCGACCGAGCAGGATTTTGCGACGGAATACAACGATTACATTCTGTCGATAGGCGTGGTGGAGGACGTGAAGGAGGCCGTTGCGCACATAAGCAAGTACGGGACGCGCCACAGCGAGGCGATTGTCGCGACTGACGCGGCGGCGATCGAATATTTCATGACGCACGTTGACGCGGCGGCGCTATATCACAACGCCTCGACGCGGTTCACCGACGGCGGCGTTTTCGGCATGGGCGCCGAGATCGGCATTTCGACGCAGAAGCTGCACGTCCGCGGTCCGTTCGCCATGGAGGCGCTGACGACGACGCAGTACCGGGTGCTGGGGACCGGACAGGTACGGTGACGGTGACGAGGTGGGCGTATTGCATATGCCCGTATGCTGATTAAAATGTTTTTGGCAGTTCTCGCAGGGAAGCCTGCGGGGACTGCTTTTTTTATTAAGAAAAGTTCTTTGGCCTTGGCGGGCGGTCGCCATGAAGAATTCCGACGTGTTCGAAGTGTACTTTTCTGTTATGCAACAGAGAAAGAACAATTTGATTATGCCGAAGGCATAATCAAATTCAAAAGAATGCACCAACGGGGAAGAACCTACGGTTCGCCCCCTCTGGACTCCCCCACTCCCGTGATGCTTTATGGGGACGGGCTCACCCTTGCCGAAGTCAGCATCCGGCGGAAAGACGCCTTTCGGGAAGCTCACTGCGTCCGCG
>CAVIBA010000171.1:0-3181 GCA_963640785.1 Bulleidia sp. | reverse complement strand
CTCTATTTTATCACAACTTTATTAACAAAAAGCGAAAGTATCCTCGGTTTCATAATCCCGTCGATGCCTTTCGCAGAAAGGCAGTTTATAAAAATGAAAAACAACAGCTTTGCTAAGGACGTCAGCAACGAAATGAAACTGACATTGCCCTCGCTGTCGGTCAATGAGGGGCTGGCGCGCGCGGTCGTCGCCGCCTTCACCGCGCAGCTCGACCCCGCCGCGCCCGAGCTCGCGGACGTAAAATGCGCCGTGTCCGAGGCGGTGACAAACTGCATCGTCCACGCCTACCGCGACTGCGTCGGTATGATTTACATAGTCCTGCGCGTGGTGCGCGACAGAACCGTCCGCATCGAAATACGCGATCACGGGTGCGGCATTCCCGACGTCAGCGCCGCGCGCCGGCCGCTGTTCACCACCGACGCCGCGGGCGAGCGCTCCGGCATGGGCTTTACCGTCATGGAGAGCTTTATGGACAAGCTGACCGTCCGCTCGAAGCCGGGGTGGGGAACGACTGTTGTCATGTACAAAACCATCGGCGGCAAGGGCGCGTGATACATATTTTCCGTCGGAGGGTAAAACAATGACAGACAGACCGGAGGAGGTCTCCCGATATGCCTGCAACACGCAGCTTATCGCCGAGGCTCAGTCGGGCGACGAGGCGGCCACCGCGCGCCTGCTTCAGATAAACGGCGGGCTGGTGCGCAGCATCGCGCTGCGCTTCCGCGACCGCGGCACCGAGCTCGAGGATTTGATACAGATCGGCACGCTGGGCATGCTCAAGGCGATACGGTCGTTCGACCTTGAGCGCGGCACCGTTTTCTCGACCTACGCCGTCCCGCTGATAATCGGCGAGATACGCCGCCATTTGCGCGACGACGGCATGATAAAGGTCGGCCGCGGCTACAAGAGGCTCGGCATGCTGCTCATGCGGGAACGCAACCGCATAGTCAGCGGCGAGGGGCGCGAGCCGGGCGTCTCGGAGCTGGCGGCGGCGTGCGGAGTCAGCAGCGAGGAGGCGGCGGTGGCGCTGGACGCCATGACGCCGGTGTCGTCGCTGTCGGACACGGTCTACGGCGACGAGGGCGCGACGCTCGAATCCACCGTTTCGGACGGCACAGAGGAGCTCGAGCGGCTGTCCGACCACATTGCGCTGGCGCAGTCCATCGCAAAAATGCAGCCCATGTGGCGCAGAATCATCATGCTGCGCTACTACCGCAACATGACGCAGCAGCAGACCGCCGACAGCCTCGGACTGAGTCAGGTCAAGGTCTCGCGCGAGGAGAAAAAGATACTCGCGTTTCTGCGAACCGAGATGATAACGTGATTTTTGTGCAGTATTCACAATATTATCGCTTATAATTTAACCTCCGACTGCATATTTGCCTCATTGAAAAAATCTCCCGCATATGATATAATGACTATAATATGCGCTGCGGCGCACAAAATTTATATCACAGGAGGAATATTTTTTTGGACGACCCCATAGGGCGACAATTGCTTTTACAGCTTTTACTTATTCTTGTAAACGCGTTTTTCGCCGCATCAGAGATTGCAGTTGTCTCGCTTAACGCAAACAAACTGAGAAAGGACGCGGAGGACGGCAACAAAAAAGCCGCGCGTCTGCTCAAGCTGGTGGAGCAACCCACCTCATTCCTGTCAGCGATACAGATAGGCATCACGCTCGCCGGATTCCTCGGCAGCGCGTTCGCCGCCGAAAACTTTTCGGACAGACTGGTGCGCTGGCTGGTTGACGACGTTAAGTTCACACTGCTGTCCGAGTCAGCACTCGGCACACTTTCCGTGGTGGCAATCACCATCATTCTGTCATTTTTCACGCTGGTGCTTGGTGAGCTGGTGCCCAAGCGCATCGCCATGCACGCACCCATGAAGGTCGCGGTCTTTACCACGCCGGTTGTGCGTGTGGTCGCCGTCATCATGAAGCCTATAATCTGGCTGCTGTCCGTTTCGACCGCCGGAATGCTCCGGCTGTTCGGCATCAAGGACAAGGGCGAGGAGGAAAAGGTCACTGAGGACGAAATCCGCATGATGGTTGACATCGGAGAGGAGTCGGGCACAATCGACTCCAAGGAACGTGAAATGATCGACAACATCTTCGAGTTCGACAACAGCACGGCCAAGGACGTCATGACACGGACGCCTGACGTGGTGAGTGTAAGCCTTAGCGACAGCGACGAGCAGATAATGTCTGTTCTGCGCGACTGCGGGTTCTCGCGCCTTCCCGTTTGGGAGGACGATCCCGGAAACATTGTCGGCATACTGATTGCCCGCGAATACCTGCTCAATCTCCGTTCGGAGCAGCCGAAGCCGCTGCGCGACATACTGCGCCCGACCTTCATGGTGCCCGAGACCATCCCGTGCGACAAGCTGTTCGCCGAAATGCAGAAGGATCAGCGCCACATGGTGCCGGTCATCAACGAGTACGGCGAGATGGTAGGCATTGTGACGCTGGAGGATCTTATTGAGGAAATTCTCGGCAACATTTACGACGAGAGCGACGACGCGACCGAAGACGGCGACGCGATAATGGAGCTGTCGGAGGGGTGCTGGCGGATTTCCGGCAACACGCCGCTTGACGACGTACGCCGTGAGCTTGACGTTGACATACCCGAGGACGTCGAGGCCAACACGCTGGGCGGGCTCGCCATCAGCTGTCTGACCGAGATACCGGAGGACGGCACGACCTTCGAGGTCGACTGCTGCGGACTTCACATAAAGGTTGACCGCTTTGCCGAGCGCCGCGTAGAGAGCGCCATAGTGACGCGCGCTGTGCCTGCCGAGGCGGAGGAAGATAAAGAATAATTTTTTTATGCGGTTCTCGCCGGGGTGCCCGGCGGGGACTGCTTTTTGTGTTGAGAGGGCGTATTGCATATGCCCGTACTCTTTTAAGAAGAGTTCTGCACCTTTGGAAAGGCACGCCGGAACGTTGGCGGGACGTTAAGAAGTGTACTTTTCCACCGTCGGTGGCCCTCACGGCGTGCGCACTCGGGGGCTAAAGAACTTATTTGTTAAAAGCGCTTTTCCGCCGAACGTCCCGGCGCACGCCGCCCAAAACAATTTAATCAGCGCAGGAGCATATGCAATAGCCCCCTCTCAATTTCACTTTCCTGTACATTTGTCAATGATGTGAGACCAAAAAGTTAAAAAAATAATTGTTAAGTTA
>CAVIBA010000170.1:0-3207 GCA_963640785.1 Bulleidia sp. | reverse complement strand
AATGGCGCAGTCAGTTTTTTCGTCAGATGAAACAAAAATTCGCAGGATGTAGCAGTGCTACAGTCAAGAATTTTTGTGAAATATGACAAAAAATGCCCGGTAAGTGTACCACTAGGGCATTGCGCGGTGATGCCTTAAACGTGAGGAGGTGACGTTATTTGTTCTGGGACGTAATCGAACGGATACAGGACTATTTACGCATGACAGTGCGGCCGGCGCTGCGCAGTCTTTTCTCGTCTAAAAGCTTTTTTGTGAGTATGCTTCTGGCAGTTTTTGTGCTCCAGACGCTGCTCTGCGTAATATGCTTTGCCGGCGTCAACAACACAAAAAATCAGAACGCCCTGCTTGAGGCCTGCACATCCTACATTGCCGGGCTCAACGTTGATGCGCGCGAGGCGCTCGCAGAACAGGTCAAGGTGCTGATGAACAGCGCCGGAATATTCACAGGGGCTCTTATAATATGGTGGCTATGCGCGGTGACGGTCTATTACAGGCTTGCAACCGCCTCGGCGGAGCGCAACCGCTACCTGTGGGGCATGTACATGACCTTCGGCTCCGAGCGCCGCAAGCTGCGTAAAATGCTCGGTGTGGACATGTTCCTGACGCTGTTTTGCAGCACGGTGCTCGGGCTTCCGACTGCATTTTTCCTATGCCGCGCCTTCAGCGGTAAATTCCCCGGACATCTGCCGACGGTGACGCTGATTGCCGTCGCCATATCGTTTGCGACGGTGAAGGTATGCATAGTGCTTGAGGTCAGGTCAATCTCGTCGAAGTCGTGCTCTGCGCTGCTCTCGGCCGAGGACACGGCCGGAAATGTAACCTCGCCGCGCGGCTCGGGGCGACTTATCGGAGGCTTTACGCCCACGCGCTACGCGCTGACTGCCTTCCTGCGTCTGCGCAAATACTACGCCTTAGTCGCGCTTGCGGCGGCAGTTCCCTGCGTCGTCTGGATATGCTGTATGACTGCTTCAACAAGCGAGACCGCCCAGCTGAACTCCGACATAAACGAGTTCTCGCTGACGCTGTCGTCCGGTTTTGAAAAGAATCAGCTTGACGACGAATATGTGCCGTATCTCGAGTCGCTGACCGGCGTCCGGTCGGCGCAGTACAAGGATAATTATCTGGCGTCCATGCTCGGGACGCACATGAAGCTCGAGCGTTCCGGCCTCACATCGACAGCCTCTGCCGCCATTTTTCCGCCCACATACGCGATTGGTGACATATATATCGTCGATGCCTCCGATCCGTCGTTCCGCCTGAGCACGGGATATAACGCACAGCCGGAGCCCGGCTGCGTGTCGATAATCTCCCCCGAGAACTACACTGTTTTCGATTTCAGCGATTTGTTCGACACAACCGACAGTGCCGACAGCGAAACGCCGGGCGACGATTCTTCGTCCTCGCTTGTTATAAATGAAGAGTACATAAAGCTCGCCGTATCGAAACAGAACGGCAGCATCACCGTCGTGTCGGACGTGAACGCGTCGCTGCGAAGCATGGCGGCGGAGGAGTGCGAATTCGTCGAGCTGCGCATACAGTCGGCCTTCCCGTCTCGTGAGGAGACAATCCTCAACTACACGAATACTTCTTACACCAAAATTGCTCATCCCTATTTTATTCTGAACCACGAGGACTACACCGCTATAACGTCCCTGACGCAGCGCACCCAGCGCATCAGCACGGACGATTTCGTCCTTGTTCCGACGGCGTACAGCAACGGCAGCTTCGATATTATAGTCAATCGGCGGCTCGCCGAGCTGCCGACCGAGGGCTGCTCAATATCCGCGAGCGGATCGGCGACAGTGAGCGCCTCCGTCGACGGCAAGTACATCAGCTACGATTCAGATCTCCAGCCGGTTGAGGAGACCGTCAAAAATGTCACACAGCCGGTCGAATTTTCAGAGCTTTATGTGCTGAGCGCAAAGTACGACAGCGACCGGACAGTCATAACCGTCGCACCGCGCGTCACAATCGGGCTTCATATGTTCCGCTACGGCCCCGCCATTTTCGGCAACTGCCTTGTTCTCGGTGCGCCGGACATTCAGAGCAACGACTGCGACGCCACGCACGACATCGCATACTACAATGCGCGCAATTATTCGCGCCGCTTCTCCGTCATCTACGCCGGGCTGAACCTCGGTTCAATGACGCTGAATTACGCCACTGCGCACCGTGCGGTTGACGTCGGGACGTTTGTAAGCTGTGACGCAAACCTGCTCACAAATCCGTCAAATCACGCCGCAGTGGCGCAGACATTCGCGATAAATGACTTCAGTCTTGCCTATCTCGATGAGACGACAGCCGAGAAATACGGCATCGATATTCCCGAGCTTTGTAGCGGCGAGGCTGTGATTCTATACCCTGAGTTTCCGAATTTCCGTTACGATACCGGAGACAAAATCCGTCTTGCCATAGCGCAACCGTTCTCATCTGCCGAACCCATTATCAACGCTGTCACGCGGTTGCAAAAGCAGATTGAAGTGCTCGAATATAGGTATTCCGAGCTGACTGTGAGGTCGGTCGCCACAGTCGCAGGGCTCAGCGAGGCCGTCGTGATCGTCACACGCGACGATTTCACGGCCATAACCGGGCAGAGCTCCCTCTACACGCAGATAGACGTCCTAATCTCGCCTAAAATAACGCTCGAACAATATGCAAACCTCAACAACTCGCTGAAAAAATGGATTGCCTCCGATCCCGAAAGGGCGGAAATTCAGCTCACATCGAGCAACAGCTTCATTGACATCACCCTCCGCCGCTCGGCCGATTACAGCGTCTGGCTCAGACTGATTTCGCTGCTCGTGCCGTTTCTTATCTTCCCGCTGTGGTACTACCCGCAGACAATGATGATGGCGCGCCGTCGTCAGGACTACGTAATGCTCGACAAACTCGGCAAATCCCGCCGCGACATACGTCGAATATTCCTGTTTGAATCGCTGCTCGCGGCCGGCGCGGCAGTTCTCGGAATAATAATTCTCTGCCCGTTCGGTGCGGCATTTTTCGGATTTGTGACAAAGTATTTTGAACTGCCGCTGAGCTTCAGCCTACGCCACTTCGCGTGGGGCTCGCTCGGACTTTCCGCTCTTATCGGGTGCGCGAGCGGCGCCGCCACCGTATGGATGGGGCACGTTGCATACACATCAAGGAGGACCAAGTTTGAAACAAACATCTAACACATGTACTTTGCTACGACAAAAAAGAGTACAA
>CAVIBA010000169.1:0-3268 GCA_963640785.1 Bulleidia sp. | reverse complement strand
CTCCAGCTTTTCGTCAGTGACAGACGGCGCATAGGCACGCTCCGCAAAATACAGCAGCGATGCCAGCGCCGAGAACTGTGCTGCCTCACCGCCGTTGTCACCCCACGAGGTGACGATGACGTTGTCGACTCCGCGGTCGGCGCAGACATCAAGCTGCATGGCTGTCGACGCGACAGAGAAGGTGTTGTGCGGCGCAAAGCCGGACCACTTCCAAGCGCCGCCCGCAAACGCGACGGGGTTGTGGAACTTGAGGTGACAGTCGAGCATGTGCGAGAAAATGCCGGAGTCGAGCGAATAGTAGTCCCAATAAATGAGCGTGAGATTCGCGGGAACCTTGTCGATGATCTCCTGCGCAATCTCGCCCTCACGGACGCGGTAAGCGCCGTTGAAGGCCATGCGGAAGAACATGTCGCTCCAGATCATGGGATGGAAACCGTTGTCAGTGCATATTTTGACAACGCGGTCGAGGTGCTCCAGCATGACATCCGAAGAAGGACGATAACCGTTCTTGAGCAGATAGTTGCCGCGACCGAGCATGTGCGCCTCGTCCATGCCGATGTTGATTCGGCGTGAGCGGAAGCACTCGGCGCAGGTCTTCATGATGGCGTCGATAAAGGCGTATGTGCGCTCGTCGCCCACCATAAGTATATCGCCGGTATCCTGGAACGGGAAGCCCGGCCAGCGAAGAGCGGTAGTCAGGTGTGCCAGCGTCTGGACGCAGGGAATGACCTCGATGCCGAGGTCGTAGGCGTAGTTGTCAATCTCCTTGAGCTCGTCGTGCGAGAAGCGTCCGCGCATGTGTCCGAAGTAGGGGTAGCCGGGCAGCTCAAACGTATCCTCGGTATAGAGCATCAGGCTGTCGTAGCCCATCAGCGCCATGTAGCGCAGCATTCTCTTGGCCGTCGGCATGTTGTATACCGCGTTGCGCGACATGTCCGCCATGTAGCACAGCATGCTGAGATTGGGCGTCTCAACGACCGCCTCGCCGCCGTCAAGAACCTCCGGCAGATAGGAGAGCATGCGGAACAACTGATGCTCGCGGATATATGTGATAGCGACTGCGTCGCCGTCCCGCTCGATAGCAAGGCGGTCGCCTCGGCTGACGCGCACCTCAGTGCCGCCGCCACAGCAGCAACAGCCAATTTCAAGCCCCAGCTGCGGTGCGACATAGCTCACACCGCGCGAAAGTCTGTCGTCCAGACCTGTAAATCTAACTTTGTGTGACATGGTTGTTCTCCTTGAATTTATTTATTTGACAGTTTGGTAAACAAATCGGCATACACCGGGTCGCGGGACAACTTGTTTACATATATGTACTGCTCACGCTCGGTGTTGAAGGCATAGCGCCCTTCCATAGTGACGTAGGGGCGCGGGATTATCGAATAGCGGAAAGCCTCGGGGCGCACAAGCACCGCCACAGCGGTCACGTCCCACACGACCTTAGACCAGCCGTAGGGCTTTTTGGTGTACGAACGCACTATGTCGACCAGATAATCGCACAGCTCGTTCTTGCCGCGCAGGTAGTATTCGAGCTCGGGAATAGTCGTCACAAACTCAGTGCACATACCGGCGCACGGTATCTGGATGAGCGGCACGCCGGAGTCAAATACAACCCGAGCAGACATCACATCCTGATAAAGATTGAATTCTCTTGTGTCCTTATATGTCAGTGCGTGACCTCCAAGCCAGATGACAACTGCCTTCTTGGCTATCTCCGGGCTCTTGATTATTGCGGACGCGACGTTTGTAATCGCGCCGATTGCGACTATGTAAATGCGCTCCTCCGAGTTCATAACGGTGTTTATAATGTTCTCCACCGCCTCGCTCTTGACCGGCGTTTTCTTGTCGGCAAGAAAGGTCTCAGAGCCCTTGTAATAAGGAATGTTTGCGTTCGGGTCGACCAGATGCATGATGCGCTGAATCTCTTTGTAGCTTTTCATCATTCCGTCAGCCGCGCTGGTCGAGCGTGAGTTGAGGAAGGGCGCGGCGTTGACGCTGAGCAGTCTGACGCGATCCGGTGACAGCATGGCGTAGGCAAGCGCGAACTGGTCGTCAATCTCGTTATAGGTGTCGGTGTCAAGAATGATGTTTTTGATTGTCGGACTCTTTATGTCCTGAAGAATATCCTGCATGTGAAAATACTCCCTTATAATTATTACGGTTGAATTATATCACGCCCGTCGCGCATATTCAACCGTTGCCGCACCATGCGACCGTTTATTGCCGAATTTCAGCCATTTTCAGCAACTTTTCTGTTCCCTGCTGTAAAAAACACCTTGAGTTCATCGGGCTCAAGGTGTTTTTTGACGTGCGCCGCACACCACCGCAGCGTCACCGCGCGGCAAGCGCCAGGCAAAACGTATAAAGGCTCCACCGCACCCTTCGTGTATTGTGCGGTGATACCTGAAACCAGGCTCCGCCCTCACACCTCGGCACGGTTACA
Source organism: Bulleidia sp. (assembly GCA_963640785.1). Lineage (GTDB taxonomy): Bacteria > Bacillota > Clostridia > Oscillospirales > CAG-272 > UMGS1002. The sequence continues at coordinate 825 of CAVIBA010000169.1, read as the reverse complement.
GGGTGGAGCCCGAAATGCTATTTATCTCTGGCCGTTGTTACGGTTTCTCGATTTGCGGAGTATGCTCATGATCTCGTCGAAATCGCTGTCGGAGATCGAGCCGTTACCACCGACCTGTTCTGCAAAGGAATCGACGATGCTCTTCTTCTTGTCCTCGGCAGATTCAGCCTTGGGTGCCTGCTCTGCAGCACGCACTGGAGCCTGAACAGGCTGTGCGTGATTTGCGGGGGTAGCAGGAGCCGTAGGAGCGGCCGGCACTGCGGGAGCAGCCGGAGCAACGGGCGACGCGGGGGCAGCTGCCGGAGCGGCAGGAGCGGCGGTCGCGGGCTTTGCAGCGGCGGGAGCCGCACCGAACGCAGGACGCTTGGCGCTGTTGTCGTCGTCCTCGGGCTTCTTCTCAAAGCCGGTAGCAATAATGGTTATGCGCATTTCGTCCTCAAGCTCGGGATCGAGCGCGCAGCCCCAAATGACATTTGCATCGGGATGAGCCTCATTGTAGACCATGCTGCAGGCGAGATCCACGTCCTCAAGACCGATGTCAGGAGACCCAGAAATGCTGATAAGAATTCCGCGCGCACCCTTGATGGAGGTCTCGAGCAATGGGCTGGAAATCGCGGCCTTTGCGGCGAGCTCGGCCTTGTCCTTACCGGAAGCGCTGCCGACGCCCATATGAGCGTAACCGGCGTTGCTCATGACAGAGGTCACGTCAGCAAAGTCAAGGTTGATGTATTCGGGAACGTTTATGAGCTCGGAAATGCTCTGAACGCCGCGGCGCAGAACGTCGTCGGCAATCTCGAATGCGTTGGTGAGCGTGATGCGGGTCTC
>CAVIBA010000168.1:841-3281 GCA_963640785.1 Bulleidia sp. | reverse complement strand
AAGAAGAAAATTTACGAAATGTCCGTCTCCGAAAAGCAGACTGTCGAAATAGTCAAGGTGCTTTACCGCGGCGCCGACATTCTTATTCTTGATGAGCCGACCGCAGTGCTCACTCCGCAGGAGACGCAGAAGCTGTTCGCAGTCCTGCGCCGCATGCGTGACGACGGCAAGGCCATCATTATAATTACGCATAAGATGCACGAGGTGCTCGCAATTTCCGACCGCGTCGCAATACTCCGCCGCGGAGAGCACGTCGCAACTGTCAATACAAAGGAAACCTCCGAAGCCGAGCTCACCGAGATGATGGTCGGCAAGAAAATCAAGCTGAACATCAGCCGCACCGAGCCTCGCGACCCGCAGGACAGACTGACAGTGAAGGGGCTTAACTGCTTCAGCCATGACGGCGTCAAAACGCTTGACAACATCTCGTTCACCGCACGTTCGGGTGAGATACTTGGCATCGCCGGTATCGCCGGAAGCGGCCAGCGCGAGTTGCTCGAGGCCATCGCAGGCCTTCAGCATATCGACTCCGGCACGATAACCTACAACAATCCCAAAAGCGGTGAAACAGTCAATCTGCGTGACAAGTCGCCGCTTCAGATACGCGAGCTCGGCGTCCGGCTGTCGTTCGTCCCCGAGGATCGCCTCGGAATGGGACTTGTCGGCAACATGGACATCATAGACAACATGATGCTCAGAAGCTACCGCCGCGGAAAATCCATTTTCGTCGACCGCGACAAGCCGCGTAACCTTGCGGACGAAATAATCAAGAGCCTGGAGGTCGCAACACCCAGCGCCACCACGCCGGTGCGTAGGCTGTCCGGCGGTAACGTGCAGAAGGTGCTTGTCGGGCGCGAGATTGCGTCGGCCCCGACGGTGCTCATGGCAGCGTATCCCGTCCGCGGACTTGATATAAACTCGTCATACATGATTTACAATCTGCTCAATCAGCAGAAGGAAAACGGTACTGCCGTCATATTCGTCGGCGAGGATCTGGACGTGCTCATTGAGCTGTGCGACCGCATAATGGTCATAAGCTCCGGACACGTTACCGGTATGCTCGACGGACGCAGCGCGCAGAAAGAGGAGATTGGTCTTTTGATGACTAAAGCGGAAGGAGCGGACGAAAATGTCGGTTAACACAAAAACAAAGGGCAAGCATGAACCGCTCTTTCACATTTCCAAGCGCGTCAGTCTGCCGTGGCAGAAGTCTCTGCTCATACGCGCTATCGCTATCTTCGCGGCGCTCGTATTCTGCGGCCTTCTGACCTTCTTTCTGACGGGCGACAACCCCGTATCTGTCTATGTTACCATGTTCGAGGGCGCTTTCGGCAACGCAAACCGTATATGGGTCACGGCGCAGAACCTCGCGATACTGCTTTGCATATCGCTGGCGGTTACTCCCGCGTTCAAAATGAAGTTCTGGAACACCGGAGCCGAGGGACAGGTCCTAATCGGCGGACTTGCAACGGCAATGTGCATGTTCTACATCGGGAACAGCGTTCCCACATGGGTGCTCATCCTCATTATGACGGTGACCAGCATTGTTGCCGGTGCGATTTGGGGCGTAATCCCCGCCATTTTCAAAGCGCAGTGGCAGACGAATGAGACGCTGTTCACGCTCATGATGAACTACGTCGCAATACAGCTTATCGAATATTTTCTCAAGGTCGCGGACAAGAGCGGTTCCAACACCGTCGGTCCTGATCTGCTTAAGCACGGATGGTTTCCCGAGCTGTTCGGGCAGAAATATCTGCTCAACATAGTGATAGTCGTCATACTGACCGTTGTGATGTATGTATACCTTAAGTACAGCAAGCACGGTTACGAAATATCCGTCGTCGGCGGAAGTGAGAACACGGCACGCTACATCGGTATCAACGTAAAGAAGGTCATTATCCGCACCATGGCAATATCCGGCGCTATCTGCGGACTTACCGGTCTGCTGCTCGTCGGCGGGACCTCGCATTCCATCTCGGCAAACACGGCTGACGGACGCGGCTTTACCGCCATCATGGTCTCGTGGCTGGCCAAATTCAACCCGCTGATCATGGTTCTGACGTCGTTTTTGCTGGTGTTCCTCGACCGCGGAGCCGATGAGGTTTCCACTAAATTCGGGCTCAACAGCTCGTTCTCCGATATAATCACGGGTATAATCCTGTTCTTCATTATCGGCTGCGAGTTCTTCATTCAGTATAAGATAAACGTAAACGAAAACCATCGCCTGTGGGGCAAAAAGAAAGGGGAGGTAGAGTAAGATGTCTGCTATTGCTAATTTTATTCAGCGTGCCATCATTCAGGGCACTCCCTTGCTGTTCGGCTCAACAGGTGAGATAATCACAGAAAAATCTGGCAACCTCAACCTCGGTATTCCCGGAATCATGTACATCGGCAGTATCAGCGGTGTCATCGGCGGCTTTATGTATCAGCAGGCCGGGCG
>CAVIBA010000168.1:0-781 GCA_963640785.1 Bulleidia sp. | reverse complement strand
TCTGATAATCCCGTTTGCTTGCAGCCTTCTCGGTTCGGCGCTCGCGTCGCTGCTTTACTGCTTCCTGACCGTCACGCTTCGGGCAAATCAAAACGTGACCGGTCTCGCACTGACCACATTCGGCGTGGGCTTTGGCAACTTTTTCGGCGGCTCGCTTATAAAGCTGGTTGACTCCGAGGTGCCCTCCATCGCACTGACGCGCTGCGCTAAAGTGTACAAGCAGACCCTGCCGTTTGCCTCCAAGCTCGGTTGGTTCGGGGAGATGTTCCTGTCGTACGGCTTCATGGTTTACCTCGCGGTGATACTTGCCGTCGTTGCGACAATCGTGCTTATGCGTACGCGCATAGGCCTCCATCTCCGTGCAGTCGGTGAGAACCCGGCGACAGCGGATGCGGCAGGCATCAACGTCACGCTTTACAAGTATGTGTCGACCACCATCGGCGGCATGGTTGCCGGCCTTGGCGGACTTTACTACGTCATGGACTACACCAACGGCGTCTGGTCAAACAACGGCTTCGGTGACCGCGGATGGCTTGCAATCGCGCTTGTTATCTTCGCAACGTGGAAGCCTGCCGTCGGAATTCTCGGCTCATACCTGTTCGGCGGACTTTACATCCTGTTCAACTACATCAACGTCAGCATGCAGGTTCAGCCGCTCATTCAGATGCTGCCGTACGTCGTGACCATAATAGTCCTCGTTGTGACGAGCATCCGCAAGAAACGCGAAAATCAAGCGCCTTCAAGCCTCGGACTTTCGTATTTCCGAGAAGAGCGGTAACAG
>CAVIBA010000167.1:0-3358 GCA_963640785.1 Bulleidia sp. | reverse complement strand
TTGTACTCTTTTTTGTCGTAGCAAAGTACATGTGTTAGATGTTTGTTTCAAACTTGTAACTTCCTTTCCTTTTCGTCAACGAGATTATACTACACTCCCTGCCATCTGCCAACAGTCAGTGCACCTCCCCGTGTCCAAAAATCGGACACTGACCCCCTATTTGTCTGAAAACGTCGGCAAAGCTACGAAATTTCCGCCTCTATTGCCGACTTTATCATCTGCCGTAAGCGTGAGAGGTCGGCGGTGAAGTCGTCCTTTATGCCGCCGCGCACCCAGTCGATGTACATGCCGAAGCAGACATCCCGCAAAAAGCGCGACAGAATGCGCAAATCCTCCTCGCTCACGCTGCGCCGCGAGGCAAGCGCGCGAAGGTGCCCCGTCACGGTGTAGTCGCAGATGCGCATGAGGTAGTCCTCGAAGACATCGCGGCTGAGTGAATTGTAAATGTGGTACATAACCCGCCTGTTCTCGCGTATCGTGCGTATGACGACCTCAAAGCAGTCGTCGAGCGACTCAATGGTCGAGTGCTCGCTTATCAACCTGTCCGCCTGCGAGACGGCAATCTCACGCAAAAGCGATGGAATGTCCTCATAGTGGTAGTAAAACGTGTTGCGGTTGATTCCGCACTGGTCGACTATGCTCTTGACGCTTATCTGACTCAGCGGCTTCTCATCAAGCAGCCGCAAAAACGTCTCCTGTATGGCCTGCTTTGTAAAATTGGGCATAAACCGTCTCCAATCGTCTGTACTGCCCCTATTTTAACATATTCCGCGCCGCTTTGCAAGACGTTTTTGCGCGCCGCTCACAGTCCCCAGCGCCCGGCGTACTCGGCCACGCGGCGGCGGAACAGTACGTCCCCCTCGCGCATGACGCGCAGATACCGGTGGGCGGTCAGGCGGTCATCATAGCGCTGTATGACGCTGACGGCAATGTTGGAGCAGTGCGCGGATATGCGCCGGGCGTCTATCAGCATGGAGTCGTAGACCGCGGAGATGTCTGCCCGACACACCCCGGCCTGAAGACGCTGAATGTGATGCTCGCGCAACTCCTCGCAAAGTCCGTCTATCACCTCGGCAAGAGGTTCGACGCGCTCCGCGACGTCCTCCGGGGTCGAAGGATCGGCACGTCCTGCGGCGTCATCGGCTGTCAGGGGATCATCGGCGGATGAGTCCTGCGTGCCGTGTAGTGTCACGGCGCGTGCCGTAAGCGTCAGCAGCTCGTCGAGCGCCGACATCAGCCGCCCGAACTCGTACCTTGCTTCCTCCGACAGCCCCACCGTAGCCGCGAGCTTTCCCGCCGCGCCGGACAGCGCCTCGGCGTGGTCGCCTATGCGCTCGACGTCGCCGATGGCGTACATCAGCTTGGTCAGCTCGGCCATGTCGCGCTCGCCGAGCGGAGTCGTCGACAGCTTTATCATATACGAGCCGAGATCGTCCTCGTAGGCGTCGATGAGCTGCTCGTTTTCCGCCACGCGCGCCGAAGCTTTGTCGTCAAACGACTCAAACTGCCCCGCGGCAAGGCTGAAATTGCGCCGCGCCAGCCACAGCATCCGCCCGAACGCCTGGCGGCACATGTCCAGCGCCGTTGCCGGGACGCGCAGAAACCGCGGGTCAAGCAGGCTGTACACCGGCTCCTCGCGACGGGTGCGTTTCGGGTCGCTCTCTCCCCCACGTTCCGGCACCGTAAGCTCGGCAAGCCGGCGCATCCCGCCCGCAAACGGGTACAGAATTATGACCGAGGCGACGTTGAAGACGGTGTGAATCGCCGCAATCATGACCGGCGTCACCGCCGCGCCGAAAAATCCGAAGTGCAGAAGCGCGTTCAGCCCGTAGAAAGCCGGCATGAAGACAGCCGCGCCGATAACGTTGAAATAAAGGTGAATAAACGCCGCGCGACGGGCGTTTTTGGAGGCGCCGATGCCCGAGATAAGCGTCGTGACACAGGTGCCGATGTTCTGCCCCATGACGAGCGGAGCAGCCGCCGAAAACGTCACGCCGCCGCCGAGCGAGAGCGCCTGCAAAATGCCGATAGCAGCCGACGACGACTGCACCACCGCCGTCATGACCGCGCCCGCCGCAAGCCCGGCGAGGGGATTGGAGAACAGCGTCAGAAGGCGCGTAAAGCCGGGCAGAGCCGTCAGCGGCTCGACTGCGCCGCTCATCATCTCCATGCCGAAAAACAGTATCCCGAGCCCCGCCAGCGCGCTGCCGACACGTCCGCGGCTCTCGCGGCGCGCGCCGCGGCTCATGAGCAGTATCACGCCCGCGAGCGCCAGCAGCGAGGCGAGCGAGGCGGGCTTGAGCAGCCGCAGCGCCATGCTGTCCCCGCTCACGCCCGTCAGCGACAGTATCCACGAGGTGATAGTCGTCCCGAGGTTGGCCCCCATTATGACGCCGACCGCGTGCCCGAGATCCATAAGTCCCGAGTTGACAAAGCCTATCACCATGACCGTTGTCGCCGAGGAGGACTGTATCGCGGCCGTCACCGCCGCGCCGACGAGCACGCCTCGCCACGTCGTCGAGCACAGGCGGGCGATGAGACTCTTCATGCTCCCACCGGACAGCGCCTCGAGTCCCTGCCCCATGGTCTTCATACCGTAAAGAAACAGCGCGAGCCCGCCGAGAAAGCTGACTGCAATAAATATATCCATAATAAAAATCTCCACAGTTTGACATCACAAATACGTAAATATTGTGTGTCGTATGCGGAGATTTTATTTGTACGTGAAGTTAATTGGAAGTCGCGCCTCAATATTCCTTACGCCCGTCGATAGCGCGGGCAAGCGTGACCTCGTCAGCGTATTCAAGGTCGCCGCCGACCGGAACGCCGTACGCCAGTCGCGAAACCTTAAGCCCAAGCGGCTTGAGTAGACGCGATATGTACATCGCCGTCGCCTCGCCCTCGACGTCGGGATCGGTCGCGAGTATCACCTCTTTGACGCTGTCGTCGCGCAGCCGCTCGAGCAGCTCGGCGATGCGTATCTTGTCCGGCGTGACCCCGGCGACCGGCGAGATAGCGCCGTGCAGCACGTGATAAACGCCGCGGTATTCGCGCACGCGCTCAATCGCCATGAGCACCCGCACGTCCTCGACCACGCATATGACCGAGTGGTCACGCGCCGCATCCTCGCAGATGGGGCACTTGTCGCGGTCGGTCAGATTCATGCAAACGGGACAGAGATGTATCTTGCGCTTGGCGTCGAGAATAGCCTCGGCGAAGCGCTCGGCGTCCTCGTTGCTGAAATCGTCGAGCACCGAGAAGGCCATGCGCATGGCCGACTTGCGCCCCACGCCCTGAAGACGCCCGAACTGCTCGGCGAGCACCGCCAGCGTCTCGATATAATCGGCCATATCAGAAC
>CAVIBA010000166.1:0-3400 GCA_963640785.1 Bulleidia sp. | reverse complement strand
CTTGCCGGGCATTTTTCCGTCATATTTCACAAAAATTCTTGCCTGTAGCGCTGCTGCAGCCTGCGGATTTTTGTTTCATCTGACGAAAAATCTGACTGCGCAATTGCACCATCGGAATTACGCGGTGAAGCCTGAAATGTTTTTTGCGGCCCCCGCGGGCAATGCCTGCGGGGGCCGCAAAATCAATCTGACAAACTCCTCAAAACCCCGGCCATGGCGCCGTCCTCGCCCTCCCCGACCGGAAGGCAGACCGCAATCCTGCCCCCGCCGCACGGCGCGGCGAAGGCGCTGCCGTGCGAGTGTAAAGTCCGTGCCCTGGCGGCTTTGAGGCATACCCGGGTCACGGGGCGTTGCGAGGGGGATTATCCGGCTTTTTTTCCTTCAACGCAAAACCCCTTGCCGCCCCCGGCAGTAATGCGCGGAAGTCGCAGGTGCGGTCGAGAAGGGTCGAGAACTGCCCGATTATAGTGCCGTTGACGAGCGCCATGACGAGGGTGCCCCAGCTGATGCCGCGGAGCTCGCCGAAGAAAACGAAGGTCATGACGACGCTCGCCGCGAGGCAGGTGAGGTCGACCGCGGTCTTGAGCCGCGACAGACGGATTCCGTAGCGCCGGGAGACGGCCTTGACGAAAAAGTCGTACACCTGCGGGTAGAGGTAGGTTTTAAAGAACAGTGCGACAGCAAATGATGTCATGACAATGCCCGCGATGAACATGACAATCCGCAGCCACAGCGCCATGCTGCCGGGCGGCGTCACCGTGGGGTTGAAAAACGGAATTCTGCGCCACAGATCGAGGACAAAGCCGTATATGAGGCAGGTCGCGAAGGAGGACAGGTAGACGAGCCGGAACTTCCGCAGAACAATGCAGAGCACGACAAACACCCCCGCCTGTATGACGTACTCGGCCTGCCCGAATGTGAGGACGGACGTTCTGAGGCTAAGCAGATAGGCGGGCGCGACTAACATGGAGATGCCGAAGTCGGCGGCAGAGAGCACGGCCACCGCGAACGACAGGAGCACTATCGCCGCTATGTAGGCGAGCTCGCTGGGGATTCTGAGTTTTCTGTCCGCGCCCCGCGTGGGCGCTTTGGTTTTTTCGTCTGTCATATTTTCCTCCGAATTAAAACAGCCATACACCCGCTGCGGCGGGTGTATGGCGAAAAATGAGCACGCGTGCCGCTCGGGCACAGCGCCTGTGTCTCAGAAAAATCCATACCGATTTTGTGCCTTAAGTGTATCACAAAACGGGGGAGTTGTCAATATGCCGGGCGCTTTTTTGCGTAATTTATTTACGCCTGCTTGCCGGACATTACGCCGAGGCACACGACCACCGCCGACGGCCGCGTTTACACCGTGCCGATGCACGCCACCGTCTCGGCCGGCACGGCGATGCTGCCGTCGACGGCGAAGCGGTCGAAAATGCCGTTGAGCCCGACGAGGTATTCGTCGAATTTCTCGTCACCGGCTCTCAGCGAATAGGACGAGGACAGCGCGCGGTCGATGTAGCCCTGACGGTCGTAGGTTTGCGTGTTGTCGGCGCGGAATATGTCGCACCCGCCCTCAAAGAACGCAACGACGTCCCGGTGGCTCACGCCGTTCGAGAAGCCGTGGAAGGCGGGGTTGTAGCTGCGCCGCAGCTCGGCGAGCGCGAGCGTGGGCGCGGCGTCCTCGACCCGCGAATTGTAGATTATGATGACCTTTCCGCCCGGTCTCAGAATGCGGCGGCACTCGGCGCGGAACGCCTCGGCGTCGAACCAGTGGAAGGCCTGCGCGGCGGTCACGCAGTCGACGCTGCCGGAGGGCAGACCCGTGTGCGCGTCGCTGCCGTCGATAGAGGTAAAGCCGAGGACGCGGGCGAGCTTATCCTCGGCCACGCGCCGCATGTCGGCGTTGGGCTCGACCGCGAAGACGCGGTAGCCGCAGCCGAGCAGCTGCTCGGCGAAAATGCCCGTCCCCGAGCCGATGTCGGCAAACACGCTGCCCTCGGGGATGCGCAGATCGTTTTTCAGGTAATCGAAAAGCCCCGCGGCGTACCTCGGCCGCGCCTTGGCGTATATCTCGCCCTTGCCGTCGAACCGGGCGGTGTTGTCGGGAGTGGGGGTGCTTGTGTTTCTCATGATGTTGACCTCCGGGGGTGTCTTAAATTTATTGAGGTGTGTAATCTGCTGCAACCCGGAAGCCTACTGTGGAGGAGGCTGAATCCTTTCTGCCCTCACCACGATAGCAGAGCGTGCAGCTTCTTGCCGTTGCATACCACGAGCCGCCCCGGACTGCGTAGCAGGACACACCTTTTTCAAGCCCATTATTGGCAATAATAATCGACGAGGTAATATCCCAACAGTTGCCCGCCATATCGTAAAGGCCGAGAGAGTTAGGCTCATATGTTCCCACTGGCGTGGTATATCCGCCGTCGGCACTTACCGTTGCATAGAGATCTGTCTGAAGGAAATAGCCCTTTTTTGCATCTCCGCCGTGGTTCGCCCAATTCGTAACACCTCCGCCTGCGCTGATGGCAATGCATTCGCCGAGTGTTTCCGACATCCCTGAGTAATCGCCCTTAATATAATTTACAACGTAATTGCTACCGTATTCCTTAAAAAGCTTTGAGGCAATCACACCGTTAAAGTTGAAGGTGGTCGTAATTTCGCAGGTAGAGGCATTGAAGCTCGGTGTCTGCGGGCCGCTCGGATATTTAATGGTGTCATCACCGTAATAATCGCCATATGCGGCATTTTCCCATTCGGGCTCGGTCGGCAATCTGAAAGTCCAATCGTCATATTTTGAGGATAACCATTCGCAATAGCTCACGGCATCGCTATAAGATATGTTCAGAACCGGGTGATTGCCCTTGCCCTCGGGATACGCGCCGTTTTTCCAGTAATTTGGCGCTTTATGATTTGTTTCGGACACAAAAGCGGCATATTGCTCGTTTGTTACTTTATATGCACTCAAATAATAATCGCTTATAATCGCAGATTTTTCACCTGCGCCTGTGTTTGTCAAATCGGAATGAAACGCAAAATCGGGGCGGGCGTTTATATGCACTAACGCCGAAAGGATTTTGTCTTCCGAAAATTCGGGAGGCGGTGTTGTATCGTCGGTAGAGCGCGTATCAGTATTCTCGACAGGCGATGTGGCGGCATCTGTGGAATTGCTTACCGGAGCATCCGGCAGTGTTGGCACTGTGCTGTCATTGTTGGAGACTATCGGAGCTTGATGTGAGCACCCCGAAAAAACAGACAAAGAGCACATAATCATAAGTAAGCATAAGAAAATGCCGCTATGTTTTTTTATCGCCATGTTCATTTTTATAAACTGCCTTTCTGCGAAAGGCATCGACAGGGTTATGAAACCGAGGATACTTTCGCTTTTTGTTAATAAAGTTGTGATAAAATAGAG
>CAVIBA010000165.1:0-3436 GCA_963640785.1 Bulleidia sp. | reverse complement strand
CAGCGCTACGCGGCGCTGGACCCGCGCCGCCTCCCCAAAGGCGGGCGAAACTTTCGAAAAGGACGGGTCAGAGTCTGTGGGGCGCCGAAACGGAAGGTTTTGGGCGTTTAAGTGCTGGCGGTGCTGATCTACTACGTGATGCCACACCGTCAGCCCTTGAACGTCTAAAACCGTACACTCCGGCACCCCAAAGGCTCTAACCCGTCCCTTTTTGTGAAAGTTTTTGCGGGTTCTTAGGGAGCTTTTTTCAAAAAGCTCCCTAAGCGGGGTCTGGGGCAGCGCCCCAGAATCGCTTCGCCTCAGCTCTGCTTTACGCCCTTCATTGACAGCGAGATTTTCTTTTTCTGCATATCGACGCCGAGGACTTTGACGTTCACTACATCGCCGACCGAAACGACCTCGGAGGGGTGCTTTACAAAGCGCTCGGACAGCTGCGAGACATGGACGAGTCCGTCCTGATGCACGCCGATGTCGACAAACGCGCCGAAATCGATAACGTTGCGGACGGTTCCCTTGAGAATCATGCCCTCCTTGAGGTCGCTCATGTCGAGAATGTCGTCGCGCAGCTCGGGGGGCGGCAGACTGTCACGCACGTCGCGGCCGGGCTTCTCAAGCTCGCCGATAATGTCCACAAGCGTCGGCTCGCCGACGCCGAGCTTCTCGGCAACCTTGGCCGTGCCCTTGATTTTCACCTTCTCGGAAAGCAGCGTCAGCTTGCCGTCCTTGACGTCCTGCTCGCTGTAACCGAACATCTCGAGCAGTCCGCGCGCCGCCGCGTAGGACTCGGGGTGAACGCCGGTGTTGTCGAGTATTTCGGAGCTGCCGGGCACGCGGAGAAAGCCCGCGCACTGCTCGAACGCCTTCGCGCCGATCTTGGGCACCTTGAGTATCTGCGCGCGACTGGTGAACTCGCCGTTCTCCTCGCGGTATTTGACTATGTTCTTGGCGCAGGTCGCGTTGATGCCGGAAATGTAGGCCAGCAGCGAGTGCGACGCTGTGTTCAGGTCGATTCCGACCGCGTTGACGCAGTCCTCGACTACGCCGGTCAGCGCGTCGTCAAGCCGCGCCGGCTTCATGTCGTGCTGATACTGCCCCACGCCTATCGACTTGGGGTCGATCTTGACCAGCTCCGCCAGCGGATCCTGAAGACGGCGCGCGATGGAAACAGCCGAGCGCTGCGTCACGTCGAAATCCGGGAACTCGTCCGCACCGAGCTTGGACGCCGAGTAGACCGACGCCCCCGCCTCGCTGACCATGACGTATTTGACGTCCTCGGGTATGGATTTGAGCAGGTTCGCGATAAAAATCTCGCTTTCCTTGGAGGCCGTGCCGTTGCCGATGGCAATGACGTTCACGCCGTACTTGCGGATGAGGCGCGTCACGACGCGGCCGCTCTCCTCGATGCGCTCCTGCGGCTTGGTGGGGTAAATGACAGCCGTGTCAAGCACCTTGCCCGTCTTGTCGACGACGGCCAGCTTGCAGCCGGTACGGTAGCCGGGGTCGAAGCCGAGCACCGTCTTGCCCTTGAGCGGCGACTGCATGAGCAGGTTGTGAAGATTGACCGAGAACAGCTTGATAGCCCCCTCGCTCGCGCTGTCGAACATGTCGTTGCGTATCTCGCGCTCGACGCTCGGCGCGATGAGGCGGTCGTAGCCGTCCTCGATGGCGGCGCGGATGTAGGTCACGGCGGGAGAGGACGGCTCGCTCACCAGCTTGTGACCGAGATATTTGAGTATAAGCTCGCGCGGCGCGGTCAGCGTCACCTTGAGGAACTCCTCCTTCTCGCCGCGGTTGATAGCGAGGATGCGGTGGCCGGGAATCTTCTTGAGCTTCTCGGCGTACTCGTAATACTGCGTGTAGACCGAGTCTCCGCTGCCCGTAGAGCAGAGCACACCGTCGTCCCACGTGAGCGAACGGATGGTCTTGCGGAAGTCGGCGTTGTCCGAAACGTCCTCGGCTATGATGTCCATAGCGCCCGCGAGCGCCGCGTCGGCGCTTGCGACTCCCTTCTCCTCGTCGACGTACCCCTCGGCGACAGTCGTCAGCGGCGGGTCGTAGGACGGATGCTGCGCCATGATGAGCTCGGCCAGCGGCTCCAGTCCGCGCTCACGTGCGACGGAGGCGCGCGTCTTGCGCTTGGGACGGTAGGGACGGTAAATGTCGTCCACCTCGGTTATGGTCTTGGCCGCGTCGATGGCGGCGATAAGCTCGTCGGTCAGCTTGCCCTGCGCGTCGATAAGCCCCTTGACCTCCTCCTTGCGCTTCTCAATGTTGCGCAGGTAGGTCAGGCGGTCGTCAAGGTCGCGCAGAACGGTGTCGTCAAGCGAGCCTGTGACCTCCTTGCGGTAACGGGCAATAAACGGAATGGTGTTGCCCTCGTCGATGAGCCCGACCGTGCGCTCGACCTGCCCACGGTCGAGCTTGAATTCCTGTGCCAATGCAGCAATAATGTCCATGTTGTATCCCTCGTTATTTATTTTGTTTCAGTTCCTTGATTCTGTCGCGGATGTAGGCCGCCTGCTCGAATTCAAGACGCCGTGAAGCCTCCTTCATCTCGCGGGTCAGCCGCTCGATAAGCGTCTCGCGGTCGCGCGCGCTCATCTGCTTGTCCTGCTTCTTTGAGTGTCCGTCGTGCTTCTTTCCGCCGTCGGACGACGCACCGATGTCGATTATATCGCGCACGCCCTTGATTATGGTCTGCGGCACTATGCCGTGCTCCTCGTTGTACTTTGACTGTATGCCGCGGCGGCGGCGGGTCTCGGATATGGCGCGCTCCATGGAGCCCGTCATGTGGTCGGCGTACATTATGACCTTGCCGTGCGCGTTTCGTGCCGCGCGGCCTATCGTCTGAATCAGCGACGTCTCGGCGCGCAGGAAGCCCTCCTTGTCGGCGTCGAGTATGGCGACGAGCGACACCTCGGGGATGTCAAGTCCCTCACGCAGAAGGTTGATACCGACCAGCACGTCAAACACACCGAGCCGTAAATCGCGGATTATCTCCATGCGCTCGATGGTGTCGACGTTGAAGTGGATATACCGCACGCGGATGCCGTTGGACTCGAAATAATCCGTCAGATCCTCGGCCATTTTTTTGGTCAGCGCCGTGACGAGCACGCGCTCGCCGAGCGCGGTGCGCTTTCGTATCTCGCCCATGAGGTCGTCGACCTGCCCCTCGACGGGGCGAACCTCGACCTCGGGATCAAGCAGTCCGGTCGGGCGGATAATCTGCTCGACGACCTGATCGGAGTGCTGTTTTTCGTAATCGCCCGGCGTCGCGCTGACGAATATCGCCTGATTTATCTTGGATTCAAACTCATCGAAGTAAAGCGGGCGGTTGTCGTAGGCCGACGGCAGACGGAAGCCGAAGTCTATCAGATTCTTTTTGCGCGCCGTGTCGCCGCCGCTCATGCCGCGAACCTGCGGCAGCGTCACGTGC
>CAVIBA010000164.1:0-3549 GCA_963640785.1 Bulleidia sp. | reverse complement strand
AGTATCCTCGGTTTCATAACCCCGTCGATGCCTTTCGCAGAAAGGCAGTTTATACAAATGATTAAAAATACCGCTGAAAATACAAAGCTGTGGCAGACTGCGCCGCAGTCTGTCGAGTCCGACTACGCGACGCTGCTCGGCGGCCGCACGCTCTTCTTAGACGTCTACGAAAACGCCGGGCTGTGCGACAGCGGGACGTATCAGGCGATACGCCGCGACAGGACATATCATTTCTCTGAGCTCTCGGGGCTCGAGATAAAGGGCTTCCCCAACTGCATCACCCGCGGCGAGGACGGCAAGCTCAACGTCACCTTCACGGACGACACGCACGTCCTCGTGCTCGGTGCGACCCGCTCGGGCAAGACGACAGGCTTCGTGCTGCCTTTCCTCAACACCATGCCGCTCAAGAAAAACAAGCCGAGCATTGTCGTAAGCGACCCCAAAAAGGAGCTGTACCGCGGTACCTGCCAGCGCTTCCGCGACAACGGATACCGCGTCATCATGCTCGACTTTCAGGATTACTCCCACTCCGACTGCTGGAACCCGCTCTCCAAGATATACCGCGCGTACCGGCGTTACCTTTCCGTCGAGGACGAGGTGACGGCCGTCCGCGAGGGCGATGAGTACTACAACGTCTTCCGCGGCGTCATCTACCGCACACAGACCGAGCTCGGGTAGGCCATAGCCGAGGTCAAGGACTCGCTCGGCGCTGAGGTCGACAATATGATAATCTCAATCTCCGAGCGCATCTCGCCCGTCTCCAAGGAGCAGGACCCCTATTGGGACATGATGAGCGCGACGCTCATGCAGGGCTTTCTCTGGGCGATGCTCGAGGACAGCGTTCCGGGGCTCGGTTACGAGCAGATAACCGAGGACACCCACTCCTTTGACACCATACTGCGCATAGTCGACACCTTCACCAACAGTCGAGGCGACTCGCTCGATGACCGCGGCTACTTCAGCTCGCGCGACCCCAAGACCTCGAAGGCCTACCAGCTGGTCTACGGCAGCATCATCGGCATGTCCGCGACCGTGACGCGCAGCTGTATTCTCTCAAACTTCCTCGGCAAGGTCAAAAAGTTCCGCGACACCTCGATACGCCGCATCACCTGCACCAACACCTTCGATATAGACGAGCTGGATTCCGGCAAACCGACCGTCATTTTCGTCGCCTACAAGGACGAGGACAGCCTTCACTACGACACTATCAGCCTGTTTCTGTCCGACCTCTACACGCGGCTTATCGCCATCGCACGCGACAACAACGGCACGCTGAACCGTCCGTTCTACTTCCTGCTCGACGAGTTCGGCAACTTCCCCTGCTTCGCGAGCTTCGAGAACGTCATCTCGGCCTGCGGCAGCCGGAATATATGGTTCCTTCTCATCGTGCAGTCATCACGCAGATGTACGGCGATGTCGTCTGGTCGCGCGTCGAGCGCAGCTATCTGTGCCCCGAGTACGACAACGCCCGCGTTGACGAGCAATATGTCTCGTCTGTGTGCTTCTCCGACCCGAAATACACCTACACCTGCAAGATCAGACGCCGAAAATAACAACATAAAGGATGGTAATATTATGGACACAATCAGGGGCTATTTACATAACTATTTCTCCGCTCCTTTCCGCTATCGTTTGGTAGTCGTTAGTAAGCACGGCTACGGTGCCGGAGGTGTCTTTGCTGCAAAGATCAAACACGTCTTTCCTGTTTGTGACGACGACGAACCTGCATTTGTCGATTTCGTTCATGTAGTAGAGCGGCGCGTTCATGTAGAACAGAGTCAGCGCGCGCTGTACCTTTTCAATGCCGTCACCGGGTGCAAGTATCACCGGTATTCCGACGATGATGCTTTCGGAATCGTCACTTCTTATTTCAAAGAACTCGCGCATAAGGTTTATGTGCAATGCGCGGAATTCAGGAAACTGCATGGTCAGATAATTCAGGAGAAGTCCGAGTGAGAAGCACGGCGACTGCGCGAAGGCGGGAACCTTGGCGTCAGGGCAGGTGTCTATCACGGTCTTCTCGGTGCTGTAGCCGGCGGCCTCAAACAGCATTTGCTGTGTGATGCCGTTTTGCGGACGCGCATGGCTGATCTTCATAAGGCTGCGTTTGCTCGGAATTCCCGGCAATGTGCGGTTGACGAGGCGCGAGACGAACGAGATACTGAGTCCCGCTTCCTCGGCAAAGTCGGTTTTCGAGCGCGAGCCTATTGCCTGATCGACAAGCCTTGCAAGGTCGTTCAGCTCCTCGTTTTTTGCGAGCGCGGGGGCGCGGGAGATGTTCTCCCCGGCGTCGGTACGCTCGACTTCGCTGAGCTTTTCCGGCACCTCGGTGTTGGCTTTGCGGCCGCTGTATTTGTTTGGCTGCCGTTTTACGTTGCTTGGGTAATTTGTGAGTATTTTTTGAGTATCTATTTTATTGGAATCGTTCTCTTTATCGACAGCATTTAATTCTTGGCGCAGTGAAGCCCGGTCACTACTGTTCATCAGCATGTTCCTCCAATCTGTGGATTATTTCTTTAATTGTATTATAGCACGGTTTTAAGCGTTTGTCAATAGATTTTTTGAAAAACGATTAAAAATCAATTAATTAATTTGTCGGTCATCGTTTTTCTGCTTCCGCAATTAAAAACACCGCCGATTCGGGAGAATCGGCGGTGCGGAAAGTCATTCTGAGGCGTCGGCAGGCTCGGGATTGGGGAGGCGTGCCTGCCTTTTGGCTCTGACGGCGTCCGGAACGACGAAAATCAGCGAGACGAGCGTCATGTACGTTATCAATATGACCATACCCGGCAAGAGGTAGAGCAGCGGCACGGGCATCCAGCGCCAGAACAGCCGAAGAATGTTTATGTTCTTCGGAAAGGTGAAGAAATAGTCGGCGTGGGGGCAGACAGTGGCGCGCAGCACGAGGTTGACGCAGTGAATCGAGACCGACAGCGCCGAAAATGCGATAAGTATGCCGGGAAAGTCGGAGAACCGCGGGCGGTAGAGCCCGAGCGTCGCGAGACTGATGCCGCAGACGAAGATCAAGAGGTGCGTCCCGTAAAAGCCGAGCATGCGGGGCAGCAGAAGGGAATAGCCGCAGAACGCAGGCTCGGGAAACATAAACGCCATCAGAGCGCCTAACGGCGCCATGAAAAACGAAAACCCGAGCAGCGACCGCCGCCGCGTCATGAGCCCTATCGGGATGATAAACATGTTGATGTTGCACAGCTGAAGCGGCAGCTCGTCAAACCAGTTGAAGTGCTTTATGTGCGAAATGGCGAGAAACTCGGCGTCGCTCGAGAGCGCCAATTTGTAGATGAAAAAGCCCACGATGTTGACGGCGCAGATGATTATCAGCACCAGCGAGCGCCGTCGCTCGTCGGCGTTGCGCAGAAGCAGGCGCAGAGCGAAAATCGCGACGACCGCGAGCAGAAGCAGGGCAAAAAACATGCCGTTAAACGGTTTTATTATCATTTTTATAAACTGCCTTTCTGCGAAAGGCATCGACGGGGTTATGAAACCGAGGATACTTTCGCTTTTTGTTAATAAAGTTGTGATAAAATAGAG
>CAVIBA010000163.1:0-3687 GCA_963640785.1 Bulleidia sp. | reverse complement strand
GCTCATCGTCGCGAACGCACGCGGGGACGGGCTTGCCGTCCGAGCCCTTCTCGGCGCAAAAACGCAACGCGTCAATCTCGTCGGCGGTGAAGGGACGTATGACGTCAAGCGCCTGCGCGACGTGCAGCTCGCGCGGCTTGCCGTCGAGGCCTAAACGCCCGTAGTCGTAAACGCGATAGGTCAGATCGCTGTTCTGCTGAATTTCGGCAATCAGTATGCCCGCGCCGATGGAGTGTACCATGCCCGCCGGTATGAAAAATACATCCCCCGCGCGCACCTCGGCCTGGTGCAGCACGCCCGACGGGTCGCCGCCATCCAGCGCCGCGCCGAGCCCGCGCGCACCCACGCCCGGCTCGAGACCGTAGGTAAGACGCGCACCAGGGCGCGCGTCGATGACGTACCACATTTCGGTCTTGCCCGAGTCGCGCTCGACGCGCGCGGCGTATGCGTCGTCGGGGTGTACCTGTACGGACAGCCGGTCGGCGGCGTCAATCAGCTTGACCAGCAGTGGAAAACGACCGCCGTCGTAGTCTGCGGAGACAACGTCGCAGCCGACCGCGGCTATGTACTGCGATAGCGTGCGCCCGGCAAACATGCCGTTCAGAATCACACTGTCGCGCCCCGGACGCACCGTCAGCTCCCAGCTCTCGCCGATGGCGGACTCGCGGTCGCCCTTGCCGTAGCGCGAGTTCAGCTCGTGTCCGCCCCAGATGAGCGGTACGGTTGTTCCCGAGAGAAAAAGCGGGTAGCGTGTTTTTTGCGTTTCTGCCATGGCGATACCTCCGAATAATGAAAAAACACACCCGCCGTGCAGATGTGTTTTTTGTTTGGTGGAGACAGTTGGAGTTGAACCAACGACCCCATGCATGTCAAGCATGTACTCTAACCAACTGAGCTATGCCTCCGAACCTTGCATATTATAGCACACATCTTTCAGGATTGCAATAGGTTTTAGTAAAAAAATAAAAAATTTTTTCTGAGGCAAAACGCTCTTGTAAAAAACCTCATTTAATGATATAATTATTATGGCAATTAGTTTGCACTTTCGGGTGCGTTCGGGCCTAAAACGGCGCCGCGCTCCGGATATTATTAAGGTATCACCGCGCAAATTGCGTCATCGGAATGACGCGGTGAAGCTCTGACGGAGGTGTCGGTTGTGCCGAAAAACAAACCCACGCCGGCTGACCTCATTCCGGTCGCTACGGTGCTCGTCCTTGCGCTCCTGATATGGCTCGCCGTCCTTCCGGGAGACGCCGGGAGATACGTTGAGGTGACTGTCGCAGGGCAGGGGACGGAGCGCTATCCGCTCGTGGCCGACCGAACGCTCGAGCTCGACTCGCGCGGCGTCCGGCTGACTGTCATAGTCGAGAACGGCGAGGTCTGTGTCGGGCAGGCGGACTGCCCGGACGGTGTCTGCACCGCTACAGGACACATCAGTCGCACGGGGCAGAGCATAGTCTGCGCGCCTGCCGGGGTCGTAATACGTGTCGTGGGAGGTGAGCAGGATGCCGACGGTATCGCAGGGTAAGAGCCGCGCGTCGCGCGTTGCGCGCGACGGCGTGCTGGCAGCACTCGCGCTGCTGTTTTCCTACGTCGAGTCGCTGCTGCCGCTCGTACATGTGCTGCCGCTGCCGGGGTTCCGGATTGGACTCGCCAACGTTGTCGTGACGCTGGTGCTGTTCGAACTCGGGGCGGGCGATGCGGCGGCTATTGCGCTTATAAAGACGGTCGTCTCGGCGCTGCTGTTCGGCAGCCCGGTCTCCTTCGCTTTCTCGGCCGCGGGGACGGCGCTCTCGTTCGGCGGACTTGCGCTCATCCGGCGCACGGTTCCGGACAGGCTCAGCTACGTCGGTATATGCATCGCGGGCGCGGCGCTGCACAACAGCGGCCAGATCTGCGCGGCGATGGCGATGTTCGGGGGCGGCGTTGTGACGTACCTGCCGGTGCTGCTGGCGGCGTCGGTGGTCCTCGGTGGTGTTTGCGGCGGTGTGGTCTGCCTTATCGCGCCGGCGTTCAGAAAAATTCCCGGAGGTCGGGCGGAGTGAGCACAGGGAATTCACAGATGGGGGCAGTACGATGAATGTTGAATACAATAAAAGCCGTACGCGCCGCGTATCCGCGAGGCGCGTGCTCGCGAGAGCGCTGTCAGCGGTGCTGCTTGCAGCGTCGCTCGCGACGCTGTTTCTGCCGCTTACCGCCTGCTCGCGGGAGAAGTATCGCCGGATAACGATATTCACCATGGACACCCCCGTCACGGTACAGATAAACGCCTCGCATTCCGAGGCTGACGACGTGCTCGCCGGGTGCGAGCGCATACTGAACCGACTGGACGGCCTTCTCTCGCGCACGCGCGAGGGCAGCGACGTCTGGAGGATAAATCACAGCCTTGTGACCGAGGAGCTGGACGCCGACACAGTCGCGCTGCTCCGGACGGCGATTTACGTCTCCGAGCAGACGGACGGCGCGTTCGACGTGACCGTAGCTCCGCTTATCGAGCTGTGGGAGGCCTGCCGCGACGCGGGACGGCTGCCCGAGGAATCCGAGCTCGAGAGGGCGCGGGGGCTCGTCGGCTACCGGGCGCTGACGCTTGAGGGCGACACGCTCATAAAGTCGGATGCGGACGTCAGAATCGACCTCGGCGGCATTGCCAAGGGGTACGCGGCGGACGTCGTCGCCGACTATATGCGCTCGTGCGGCGTCGAATACGGGCTTGTGAGCTTCGGCAGCTGCATTGCGGCGGTCGGAGAGAAGCCGGACGGCTCGCCCTTCCGCATCGCCATACGCGACCCGCGCAACACGTCGGGCGTGGTGGGGTATGTGACTCTTGACGGCGGCGTGCTGTCGGTCACGGGCGACTATGAGAGATATTATGAGATAGACGGGCAGAGGTATCATCACGTCCTCTCGCCCCGCACAGGCTGGCCTGCGGAGACGGTCTGGCACAGCGTGGCGGTGGTGTGCGGGAGCGGCGTCGTGGCCGACGCCATGTCGACGGCGCTGTTTGTGGCGGGCGACTATGAGCGGTACTATGCCGCCCTGCACGGCACAGACCTCGCCTTTGAGGGTGTCTTCACCGGCGACGGCGGCACGTCCGCGAGCGCCGGTATTGCGGTGGACTTCGAGCCCGCAAAATAAATTTGTAGGGATGAAGGATGAGAGATAAACTCGGAAAATACATCAAAGGGTACTCAGTTCGCAACAAGGCGAATGAGGATATTCCCGTATATAGCGTTACGAACACACAAGGGTTTTGCCAAGATTACTTTGGAAAAGAAGTTGCAAGCAAAGATAAAAGTACATACAAAATCGTTCCGCGAGGGTGTTTTGCTTACAATCCTTCACGAATAAATGTTGGTTCTATTGACTGGCAAAGAAACGAAGACAGGGTTATTGTTAGCCCGCTTTATAATGTGTTTTCAACTTCTGAATTGTTGGATCAGCAATATCTGTACTATTTTTTAAAAAGTGACATTGCTCTTCAGATGATTCGTTCTGCTGCCACGGGAAGCGTAAGGGATAATTTGAAATTCTCGATGCTTTGTGAATTTTCAACCAATATTCCCGCACTGGAAACGCAAAAGAGCATCGTAAGAATACTTGATAAGATAAAAATATTGATTGACTTTCGTCAACAGGAGCTTCAAAAACTCGACGATCTCGTCAAAGCCCGATTTGTCGAGATGTTTG
>CAVIBA010000162.1:0-3712 GCA_963640785.1 Bulleidia sp. | reverse complement strand
CAATCGGCAGATTTAGATGGATGCATAAAAACATCCTTATGAGAATTTGCCTTTCCGGTGTCGTTTTTGTTATAGGTGGGCGTATTGCATATGCTCATATGCTGAAAAGATAGTTTTGTACCCCGAGGGCGGCAGCTCTCGGGGGCAAAGAACTTTTTTATAAAAAAGCGGCCTCCACCGGATTTACCGGTGGAAACCGCAAAAAAACAATTTAATCAATCAGCATACGAGCATATGCAATACGCCCGCCTCCCGTCAGTTCATTGATTCCTGAAACTCCAACAGACACCTGTAACTCCTCGGCGTCAGCTCCTCGGAGATGTTGAAGTAAACGTTCTGCGCCTTGAACGGGTAGGACCAAGACTGCCTGGGGGCAAAGCATATGCAGATCGTGCCGAAGATTTTTGTGGAAACCAGCTCGCGACGCTCGTCAGGGGTCAGCGCGTTGTATTCCTCGATGAAGGTGCTGAGCAGCGTGTCGACAGGCTTGCGAGTCTGCGGAAAATTCCGGGTTGGATAGGGCACGATGATGGTGTGACCGTCCGACGAAGGGTAGCGCAGCGAGCCTACGTATGAGCAATATTCGGGCTCGAGTCGCATGGTGTTGGCCTTTGAGTCGCAGTAGCTTTGTATGCGGTCGAGCAGAATATCGGTCGTGAGGATTTTGCGCATAATGCGCCGCCCGTCGGTGGTCGTGATTTCCGCCGTGGATATTCCGCTGCTATAATAGGCGTCTAACCACGGCTCGTCGGATTTCAGGTACGAATCCACGACGAGAGACTTGATTTCCTCGTCATATATCGATGTTTCGGCGATGTTGAAGTAGAGCACGGCGTTTTTGTCCGAACAACCGCAGGCTATGCGGACGTGATCTATCTCGTCGGCGCTTTGCGGCGTAGCGTTTATCACTCCGTTCGACGTGAGCATGACGCCGCCCCAGAACATCAGCACGATGGCGGGCAGTACCCACACAAATTTGGTCGCGGCGAGCATACTGCGGATTTTTTTGGTCGTGATAAGCTCGTAAAGGTAGTAAATAACCAGCGCAGTCACGGAAAGGACGACTATGAGCGACACGGAGGTGCTTGTGGCGTTGATGAAGATCAGGTAGACGATAACCAGAAGCAGCGGCAGCGTGAACGCGGTGCGGTAAATGACCTGAAGCAGGCGGTTTGGCGCGGGAACTCCGGCGACCTCACTGCGGCGCAGTCGGAACAGCACGCTGCCGAACACGACAAAGATCAGCGACAGCACCGTCGAATATACAATCGGAACCACGTCGAAGCCACGTATCATTGCGAACGGCTCGAACAGTCCGAACGACAGATACCCGAGCGCTTTCTCCGGAATGTAGAGCGCCGTTGCGCGCTCGGTCAGGCATTTGACGAATATCCACACCGAGAATTTCGGTACAAGCATGACGGCAATGTAAAGCGCAGCGGCGGACACGCCGGTACCGGTCGCCGACAGCGCGGCGGGGATAAATGCGGCGGTGGTCAGCGTCGCGACGCCGAACAGCAGTATCGTCTTCCCGACCGTTGCCCACGACAGCATTACAGACGGTCCGACAGCGAGCCAGAGCCCGCCGCAGACGGCGACGGTGACAAGCAGTATGCCCCAGATCCACGTCATGGCGGCGGCAAAAAAGCTGACGTACAGCGTTGTGCGACGGTATGGGAGCGAATGGTAGAAGTCCGAGTCGCGGCGGTTGGTCAGAAAAGAGAACATCGAGGCCATAATGCAGGGCGCGAGCAGGATAAGTCCCCACAAAAACGGGGCGTAGACCTCGGACGTGATGGAGAATGAGTCGATGTAATCAAGTATATCCGAATATCTCGGTTGTATCATCCGGATTATGGGAAAAATCGCCGAGCCGACGACAGTCACGATAGCGGAGAACAGTCCCGCCACTTTCACGCGGCGCAGGCCGACGCGGTAGAGACCCATATCGAACAGCTTAGTCATGGGTGCACCTCCTTGTGTTCACCGTATTCGCCGAGTCCGTCAGAATAGCCGAGCGCGTCGAGCTCGTATATAAAGACCTCCTCGAGGCTCAGCGGCAGTATGTCCAGTATGGCCGGGGCAGGGGAGCGCGACGCGAGTTCGTGCCGCAGCGCCTCGCAGTCGCCGTGCGCTATCAGCGTTGCGACCGAGCCGGACTGACGGTAGGACAGCATGTCAATGCCATCAAACAGCGCGCGGTCAAACGGCTCTGTGTATCCGAGCTGGATCTTGAAAAGCGACGTTTTGAGATTCTGAATATCGCGCTCAAAGACGAGTCCGCCACGGTGCAGCAGCGTCAGCTGGTCGCAGGTGTCCTCAAGCTCGCGGAGCGAGTGCGACGCGAGTATAGCGGTGGCGCGACGGCTGACGATGTCGTCGTATATGATATTGCGGACGGTGTTGCGCTTTATGGGGTCGAGCCCGTCGAAGGTTTCGTCGAGTAACAGGTACTTCGGGCGCGCCGAGAGTGCCAGAATGATAGCGGCCTGCCGCTTCATGCCCTTGGAAAAGGTATTTATATTTGCGTTCATGTCGAGCTCGAACATCCCGGCGAGCTTGCAGAGGCGGGGCATATCGAAGTCGGGATAGATCAGCTTCCACATGCGGCCCATATCGTGCAGGCACGACTGCGGCGCGAAGAACAGCTCGTCGGGGACGAAGACGGTTTTGCTCTTGACGGTCGGGTTTTCGTATATTTCCTCGCCGTCGATGGTAGCGCGGCCTGCGCTCGGGCGGTAGATGCCCGAGAGTATGCGCAGCAGTGTGGACTTGCCCGCGCCGTTGCTGCCGACGAGCCCGTAGACGCAGCCCTCGGGGATGGTCACGGAAAGCTGCTTCAGCGCGCAGAAAGTGCCGAAGCGCATATCGACGTTTTCAGTTCGTATCATTATCGTTACCTCCTGTCGGGACATTGGTTACGGCCGCGACAATGTCGGCCTGCGGCACGCCGGCCTCGCGCAGCTCCTTGGCGAGCGCCGACAGCTCGAGCAGTCGCGCGCAGTAGCCGTGCAGTATTTTCTCACGTGCATTCCTCGCGACAAACGCGCCTCTTGCGGCAACGGTCACGATATAGCCGCGTCGGTCGAGCTCGTTGTAGGCGCGCTGAACCGTATTCGGGTTGATGCCGAGCGTCGCCGACAGCTCGCGAACCGACGGCAGCTGTGTCTCCTCGGCGAGCACTCCGGCGCTTATCTCGCGGCAGATGCTGTTTATTATCTGCTCATAAATCGGAGTCCTGGACATCTTATCCAGCGTGAGCACTACGGTCACTCCTTTCGTGTCAACTGTACTATCTGTTGTAGTACAGTACGATTATAGCACAGCGCGCGGGAGATGTCAAGGGGGAAAATAAAAAAGTGTTTAGTCCGAGGGTAGCCAGCGCGGTGGAATTTCGCGCTTGCGCGAAATTGTGTTTCGCCGTCTGCGGACGGCGGCCAGCAAAGGAGTGTTTCGCGCTCTGCGGAGCGCGACCAGCGCTGCGCGGCGCTGGACCCGCGCCGCCTCCCAAAAGGCGGGCGAAAACTTTGAAAAAAGACGGGTTAAGGTCTGCGGACAAACAGGACGTATGGATTTAAGCGTTCAAGTACGGGCGGTGCTGAACCACAACGTGATGCCGTATCGTATGCACTTAAGCGCTTAAAGCCGTGCGTCATATCCGTTCGCAGACCTTAACCCGCCCTTTTTGTGAAAGTTTTTGCGGGTTCTTAGG
>CAVIBA010000161.1:0-3717 GCA_963640785.1 Bulleidia sp. | reverse complement strand
CGCTACGCGGCGCTGGACCCGCGCCGCCTCCCCAAAGGCGGGCGAAACTTTCACAAATTTGGGCGAGCTAAAACCTGTGAGACGCCGGAATGTACGGTTTTGGGCGTTTAAGTGCAAACGTTGCGGCATCACGTTGTAGACCAGCACCGCCCTGCTTCGCGTGCGGTGCCCGTTCGGAACGGGGAAAATGTTCATTTACCGCATACCGTAGGGACCGGCGTCCTCGACGGTCCCTACGGTGGAGACGTGAGATTTACCACGCACTGCCCACCACGGGTGGTCTGTTTTCCGCGACAGCGCACCGGACGCGAAGCAGGGTGGCGCTGAACCATCGCGGGATACTGCAACACCCGCACTTAAACGCCTAAAACCGTACATCATGTCCGTCCCACAGACCTGAACCCGCCCTTTTTGTGAAAGTTTTTGCGGGTTCTAAGGGAGCTTTTTTCAAAAAGCTCCCTTAGCGGGGTTCGGGGCAGCGCCCCGAAAACGTGCGCCCCGAGAACGCATTAAAACAGGAGGCAATATGTCGCTGATACCGGATTTGAGGCTGGAGGGCTACAAGAGCCTGACGCCGGAGATACTTAAAGAGCAGGGCGTCCGCGCGCTGCTGATTGATATTGACAACACACTCGCGCCGTACGAGCAGCCGCTGCCCGACGACGACCACCGCGCGTGGTTTCGTTCGCTCGAGGAGACAGGAGTTCGGTGCGCACTCGTGTCGAATAATAAGCCCGAGCGCGTGACAACGTTCAACGCGTCGCTGGGGCTGCCCGCCTATGCCGACTGCGGCAAGCCGAGCCGTAAGCACCTGCGCCGCGCGCTGGACGGACTCGGCGTCCCGGCGAACGAGGCCGCCGTCCTCGGCGACCAGATATTCACTGACTGCCTGTCGGCGCGGCGCATGGGCATGAAGGCCTTCATCGTCCCGCCCATTCGCGATAAACGCACACTCTTCTTCCGCTTCAAACGCGCGCTTGAGAAGCCCGTCCTGCGGGCGTACGACCGCCGCGCGCGCAGAGCGGCCAAGCATAACACATTATGAGGAAGGAAAATACCATGTGCAAACCTACCTTCGGCCCCGGCGGCAACGGCGACTGGTTCCGTCGCGACGGAATGAAGTCCCCGCTCCAGACACCCGGCTGGCTCTCCCGCGTCGGGCTCGACTCGTTTGAATACGAGGCCACGCGCGGCGTCTCGGCGGGCGAGGACGCGCTCCGCGCGCTCGGCGACAAGGCGCGCGAGTACGGCATCCATATGTCGCTCCACACGCCCTACTTCATCTCGCTCTCGGGCACCAACCCCGAAACGCGGCTCAAAAGCCTCGAATACATCGAAAAATCCCTCTGGGCAGCCGACCTCATCGGCGCTCACACCATAGTCATCCACAGCGGCAGCGCCGGGAAAATCTCGCGCGAGGAGGCCATGCGGCTGTCCTGCGACACACTCGAGCGGCTGGTCGAGTCACTCGACGGGCGCTACCCCGACATCCGCCTCGGCATCGAAACCATGGGCAAGCTAAACCAACTCGGCACGCTCGACGAGGTGCTCGAGCAGTGCGCCGTCGCGCCCTGCTTCGTCCCCGTGGTCGATTTCGGACATCTGAACTGCCGCGAGAGCGGCCAGGCCTTCCCCGACGTCGACAGCTACCGCCGCGTTTTCGACAAAATCGCAAACGCCTGCGGCGACGACGTCGCGAAGTCGCTGCACTGTCACTTCTCGAAGATCGAGTACACAGCCGCGGGCGAAAAAAGACACGTCACCTTCGCCGACGGCGGCGACTGGGGTCCCGACTTTGAACCGCTCGCCGAGGCGATACGGCTCGAGGGCGTCTCGCCCAACATTGTCTGCGAGTCGGCCGGAACACAGGCCGAGGACGCGCTTACTATGAAAAATATTTTCTACGGAAAGGTGTAAAATAAAATGTCTCATCTGTCAAAGCTTCTCAAATATCTGTCCGGCGCCGAAACCGACGCCATGATTGTCACCTCTGAGGTCAATCAGCGCTACATCTCCGGCTTCCCCTTCACCGACGGCTACCTGCTGATTATGCCCGCGAAGTCCTACCTCGTGACGGATTTCCGTTACACCGAGGCCGCGCGTGCCAAGGCCGACAGCGGCCTTGAGGTCGTCGCCCCCGGCAACATGCTGGGTTTCATCGCCGAAAAGCTGGCCGAGTACGGCGCGCACAGCTACAGCTTCGAGGAAGCCACGCTGCCCTGCGCGGGACTCGAGCGCATGAAAAAGGCCATTCCCGGCGTCGAGGCGTTGTCGGGCGCGTCCGAGATACTGGACGGCCTGCGCGAGTTCAAAGACGAGGAAGAGCTGGCCAACATCTCCCGTGCGCAGGACATCGCCGACGCGGCGTTCACGCACATCCTGAAGTTTATCAAGCCGGAAATGACCGAGCTTGAGGTGTCGCTCGAGCTGGAGTTCTTCATGCGCCGGAACGGCGCTGAGGCGGCGGCGTTCGACACCATCGCGGTGTCGGGAACTGCGTCCTCCATGCCGCACGGCGTGCCGCGTCCGGTCAAGCTGGAGCGCGGATTTTTGACCATGGACTACGGCGCACGCGTCAACGGCTACTGCTCGGACATGACGCGCACCATCGTCATCGGCAAGGCCGACGCCGACATGAAAAAGCTGTACAACACGGTGCTTTCCGCCCAGCTGGCGGGACTTGACGCCGTACGCGCCGGAGCCGACTGCCGCGGCGTCGACAAAATCGCGCGCGACATAATCAACGGCGCAGGCTACGAGGGCTGCTTCGGCCACGGACTTGGCCACGGCGTCGGCATGTACATTCACGAGGCTCCGCGTCTCTCGCCGGGCGCTCGCGAGGGCTCGAAGCTGGTGGTAGGTCAGATCGTGACCGTCGAGCCGGGTATATACATCGAGGGCAAGTACGGCTGCCGCATTGAGGACATGGTTTGTGTCAAGGAAGGCGGAATGTACGATTTCGCGCACAGTCCGAAGGAGCTCATAGAGATCTAAGGGCTATTGCATATGCCAATACGCTGATTAAAATGTTTTTTGCGGTTCTCGCAGGGTGGCCTGCGGGAGCCGCTTTTTTATCAAGAAAAGTTCTTTAGCCTTGGCGGGCTCTCGCCGTGGAGGCCACCGACGGTGGAGAAGTGTACTTTTCTGCCGCGAGCAGAGAAAGAACAATTTGATTATGCCGAAGGCATAATCAAATTCAAAAGAGTCGCCCCAAAGTGTTGGACATCCCCCACTCCCGTGGGGATGGCTTATGGTGGACGGAATTCGCCTCCATGAAGCTCGCATCCGGCGCGGCTCGGTCAAAATCGCTCTACCGCGCCTTTGTTATAGTACGTCCTGTCCCCGGTTTTACTCGTTCGGGGGACTCGCTAAACCGTTTTTACACTGGCAAAGTACTCGCGCTGCGCGCAGGATTGCGGGGACACCCTCACTAACGTTTTCTGCCCTAATTAGCCTTCATGAGCGGCGGAGCCGCAATATGATGGCGCGCATAGAAGGGCGTGAGCTTGCAATTTCCGCTTGCAACGCCCGAACATGTAGAGCGCCTCTCGCCAGCTTCATCCCGAGAACCATTTGTACCGCAGACGCTCCCACCGGGACGTACTTCAGGCCGCCGGGGCGGGGCGTCCAATGGTTAGCCTGCCCAGTGTCAGTTGCAGTGAGCCTCATGGCGAGTATGAACGCGGACGCAGTGAGCTTCCCGAAAGGCGTCTTTCC
>CAVIBA010000160.1:0-3749 GCA_963640785.1 Bulleidia sp. | reverse complement strand
GCGTGGAAGCGCCCCGTGTTATGCGCCGGAGTCAGCTTGCCCTGGCGGTTGCCGCCTGCGAGCCGTTGACGACGATGTTGTAACTGCCATCAAGCCCCTCGGCCGCGTATATGACCGACGCTATGCGCTTGGGCGCGGTGAAGCTTGTCACGACGTTTCCGGACGCGTCCGTGATGCTGACGGTGCTGCCCGCGTTTATCGAAACGTTGGCTGACAGCACGCGGACGCTGCCGCTGCCGGTCGGCTTCTGCACCATACCCGAGCTGCCGACGGCAAGCAGCGTCCCGCCGCTCATGGGGAAGCTGCCATCGAAGTCAAGCGCGCCGTTGCCGTTGTCGGTCGGGCCGTAGACTATGACCGTGCCGCCGCTCATGCGGATGTTGCCGTTGGAGTCGATGCCGTCGCCGCCCGCGTTTACTGTGACGGTGCCGCCGGTGATGTTTATCAGCCCGTTCGAGTCGGAGGCGTTACCGCCGCCCGGACGTCCCCAGCCGGAGGACGTCGTGCCGCCTGCGGCGTTGAGCCCGTCGTCCGAGGCCGTGACGTTTATGACGCCGCCCTCGATGTTGAGCGTCAGCGCCTCGAGTCCTTCGTAGCTTCCCGTGACGGCTATGCTGCCGCCGCTGACGGTCAGCGTGGCGTCGGCGTGGACGCCGTCGTCGCCGGCCGAGAGGGTGAACGTGCCGCCGCTGATGGCGACCGAGTCGTTCGAGTGGACGGCGTCGTCAGCCGAGTCAACTGTGATCTCGCCGCCGCTTATGACGACGGCCACACCGGCCTTGAGCCCCTTGGTGCTGACGTCATCGGTGGTCGATGCCGATGCCGACGCGCCGGATGACTCGGCCGCAAGATCCGAAATATCCGCGGCGCTGCCGTCAGAGGACATGTTCGAGCCGTTGCTGCTGGGTCGTCCGCCGCCGTTTCCGCCGTTCCCACCGTTACCGCCCGGACGTCCGCCGCCGTTACCGCCGGGGAAGTTTCCGTCTCCGCCGGGGAAGCTGCCGCCGCCGGGGAAATCTCCGCCGGGAAAGTTGCCCTTATCCGTCGAGGCGTTGGCCGAACCGCCGCCGCTCACAACGCTTATCTTTCCTCCGCTGACGGTCAGCGTCGTCTCGGCCTGGATGCCGTCCTGCGCGGCCTTGATATACAGCTCGCCGTCCGAGACGGTGATGTATCCTTTGGTCGTGTCGGTGTCGTTGCTTGAGCGCAGCCCGTCGGCTCCCGCGTCGATGACTACGTAGCCGCCCGTCATCTCGACGGAATCCTTGCCGCGTATGCCGTCGTCGACAGCTGTGACGTAGATTTTTCCGCCGCAGATTTCGAGGTCGTCCTTGCTCATAATGCCCTTGCCGTAGCTGCCTGTGACGTACAGCTCGCCCTCACCGTCGAGCTTTAGGTCGTCGTGACTGTATATCGCGGCGGTCGGGACGTCGTCGCTCTCGGCGCGCGTCTCGCCGTCGCTGACGAGGTTGACCGAGCCCTTCTGCGTGTAGATTATAACCTTTTTGGGCGCGTTTACGACGTAGATTGCGGCGCTGTTCTCGCAGTGGATGTCGACGCCGTTGAAAATCAGCTTGACCTTTTCGGTGTCCTCGGTGTCGACGATAATCTGGCCGTTGCTCAGCTTGCCGCTGACGGCGTAGGTGCCCGCCGCGCTTATCGTGACGGTGGAGCCGTCGGCCGTG
The DNA here is from genome assembly GCA_963640785.1 of Bulleidia sp. GTDB lineage: Bacteria > Bacillota > Clostridia > Oscillospirales > CAG-272 > UMGS1002. Next base: position 2,064 of record CAVIBA010000160.1, on the reverse strand, counting down.
AGTCCCGTGCCCGTGACGGTGATGCCGCTGTCGGCAAGCGCTATCGAGCCGTCGGTGTCGGTGGTAACGGTCTCGCCCGCGACCGCGTCGGTGACCTGCGGCGTCTCGGGCAGCGTGACGGGCGAGGTGTCGAGCCGATTGCCGTTCGCGTCGGTGATGACGGAGCCGCCGTTCGAGCCGTCCGAGCCGTTCTGGCCGTCGGAGGACGCCGAGTCGCAGCTCGCGAGTGTCGCGCACAGCATAGCGGCGCATATGATTGCGGAAATCGAGTATTTCAGTTTGTCAAGGCTTTTCATGGTATTTACCTCCTAAAAAGCAGGAATTTCAAAGCTCCTCGCGGTCGTTATCGAGCCGTCCGAGGCTTATGTCAAGGTTGCCGTTGCGGCAGCGGAGTTGGTCGATGAACTCCTTTTCCACTGTCGGAGTGCGCAGGGTTATGCGGTAGGTCAGCTGATAGAGGCTGCCCATGCCGGTTGTGCGCACCTTCTCGAGCCGGTGCGCACTGGTGTATTTCTCGAGAAGGTCGTCAAAGACGCCGGTGTAGTCAAGGCTTTCTGGAATGGTGAGCTTGAGCGTTTTTTCGTCGGCTCGCGGCTCGCCGAAGCGGACGGCGGTGTAGAGTATGAGCAGCAGTATGACGATGACGGTGAATATTGCCGCCACGCCGACGTAGCCCATGCCGGTCGCAAGTCCGATGGCCATGCAGGCAAACACTGCGCCGATTTCCCGCGCACTGCCCGCCGCCGAGCGGAACCGTACGAGGCTGAACGCCCCCGCCACCGCAACGCCGACGCCGATGTTGCCGTTGACCATGGCGATCACCACCTGCACCATCATCGGCAGCATCGCCAGCGTGACGACGAAGCCGGAGGAGTAGCGTTTGTTGCGGAACATATAGGCCAGTGCCAGTCCAAGTCCGAGAATTACCGACGCCGCGGTGCATATCGCAAATCCGGCAGCCGTTATGCCGCCACTGATCACAGATTCAAACATTATAGTATACCTTCCTTTGCTGATTTTTATTTTGTGATTGTGTTTTGACCTTATGCCGTCAGAACGGCCGGGCGTCGATGGCCTGCGGTCATCTCGGTGTACGCCTTGCCGTATTTTGAAAACGAGACCGGGTAAATGCCGAGCTCGTCGAGCCGGTGGGAGAGCCACAGCGGCATTGCGCCCGGCAGCTTGAGCTCCATCAGACACAGCCCGTCGGGGAGCAGGAGGCTGCCGTCGGTTCCGGCGGCGGGGTCGAGCATGTCGGCGCGCCAGGTGATGTTTTTGTCGAAGGTGACGCGCAGCTCGGGGTCGTCGCGAGAGAAGAGGGCAGTGCGGTCGTAGGCTATCAGCATTGCGGGACGCAGACCGGGGTAGATCCGGAACATCCAGTCGATTTCGTTCGATATCTGCGACATCTCGGGGGCCGGCGCCGCACCGCCGAGGTAGGCGAGCGCCTCGGCGTAGCTCATGCCTATGCGCCGCTTGTAGACGACGCCGCGGTACTTCTTTTTTATCTCGGCAAAGGCGGTCGAGTCGGGGCGGGGAACACCGTAGGTGCGCAGCCGCAGCTTTTCCTTGTACTCCGGCTTGTTGATGGACTGCCTTATGAGCCGGAAGTCGGGGGTGTCGTAGTATATGTTGCATATGCGGCTCTCACCGTAGGCGTCCGGGACGAAGTGCTGGTCGACAGCAGGTCTGAGGGACGCCAGCTGTGCGGCGGTCAGCAGATATTTCTGCTCGAGCCGCTCGAATTTTTGCTTGAAGTTGCTCATGGTGGGTAGCTCCTTTCGCTTCTGTGCCTGTATTATAGCGCCCCAACCTAAGAGAAACCTTAAATATTCGCGGTTTGGTGAAAAAATTTTTGACGTGTCGCAAGTGTACAAAAAGGCTCAACCGGGCGTTGTATTTTTGTGTAAAACAAGGTTTATTCGGCAGGAGGATTGACAGTCTGATGTGAATGTGCTATAATCAACGCGTTTCCGTAACATAATTAGGATGTGGTGAGTTTGAAATGACAAAAACAAAAAGAATCAAGGGAGACATGACCGAGGGCCCTGTTCTCGGTAAAAT
>CAVIBA010000159.1:0-3789 GCA_963640785.1 Bulleidia sp. | reverse complement strand
ATCGACGAGGTGCTTGACCTCATCGTCAACAAGGCGACCGAGCTCGACAAGTCCGAGTACGGCATCGGCGGCATAAAGTGCTACCACTCGCCCGTTGACACCGACGTCTGCGACGTCATTCTCGGCCTTGATGACAAGGAATTTGCCGGGTATGTCGAGGCGGCGGTCGAGTCCAAGCCCGAGGGCAGCTGGTTCACGCACTCGGTGGTTGTGGTTAAGCTCAAGGACGGCGTCGACGTCAAGACAGTCGCCGAGAAGATCGTCAGCAAGACCGAGGCGGTGCGCTTCGGCTGCCTGCGCCCCGAGGCTATTGTCGGCGCGTACACGGGCAACTACGTCATCTTCACAACATCAGACAAGGCCATCTGTGAGAATGTGTTCGAGGCGGTCAAGACGCTCTCCGGCGCTGACGTCACCCGCGTCGATCGCACCAAGGACTGGAGCGACAGCGGATTGGAGTAAGACATGAAGGCACGGCGAGTTGTCAGCACGGTATTCTGCATAGTATTCGTGCTTCTGATAGTCGGCGGGGGCGCGGCAACGCTTTTCCGCACCCCCGGCCAGATTTCTTACAGTGAGCGCCGTCAGCTGAAGCAGTGGGAGACCCCGACAATTAATACTATACGCGACGGCACATGGTTCACTTTTCTTGATAAGTACATGCTCGATCAGTTCCCCGGACGCGACGGCTTCCGGCGGATAAAATCGGTGTTTGAATTTAACGTTATGCGCCAGACGCAGAACAACGGCATCGTCATTCACGACTCGCAGGCGGCTGAGATTTCCTATCCGCTGACCGAGAAGGCCGAGAGCGTCTACATAAAGCGCATAAACAAGCTGTGCGAAAAATACCTCTCCGACCCGTCGCTGCACATATACACGACGGTCATTCCGGACAAGATGAAGTACATGGCGGGCGAAATCGGCGCGCCGACGCTTGACTATGACGCGCTCGCCGACAGAATCGCGAGCGAGGTCACGGCGGCCAAGTACATAGATATTTACGACACGCTGATCCTCGACTCCTATTACGGCACCGACGTGCACTGGCGTCAGGAGTGCATCATTCCGACGGCGAAAAAGCTGCTCTCGGCAATGCACGGCGGCAACTGCGCCGGGATGCGTGTGTCCGACGGACTCGCGCCCTTCTACGGCGTCTATTACGGCCAGTCGGCGCTGCCGCTTGCGCCGGATAAAATTATCACCGTCACCTCGGACAAGCTGGACGCCGCGCGCGTCCTGCGCGCCGACAAAAAGACGGGTGAGCTCGGCGAGGGCAAGCTGTACTACGAGGAAAACATCACGGCGACTGGCGACGGCTACGACGTCTTCCTCGGCGGTGCAAGCACCGTGACCGTCATCGAGGCCAAGAACCCCGCGACCGACCGCACGCTCTACCTCTTCTCCGACTCGTTCGGACGCAGCCTCGCGCCGCTTCTGCTCGGCGATTACGCCCGCGTAGTGGTCTACGACATACGCTACATCCGTACAGAGCTGGCGCTTGAGAAGGTCGGGATTGAACCCGGTTCCGACGTGCTCATCGCGTACAGCATTCCCTCCATCAAGGTGGCGGGCAACCTTCAGGTCGATTGAGGAGGCAGGCATGGTATTTTCAAGTATTACATTTATATTTGTTTTCCTGTCCGTGACGCTGCTGGCCTACTACATACTGCCGCGCAAATGTCAGAACATGGTGCTGCTGCTCGCAAGCCTGACGTTCTACTATTTCGGCGAGCAGCGTCTGGTAGTGCTTATGATATTCTCGTCGTTGACCGACTATTTCTGCTCGCTCGGTATTGGACGATTCGGCAAGCGTAAGTGGGCACGGCGGCTGTTCCTCGGTATCTCGCTGGCGATAAATCTCGGCTTGCTTGGCTATTTCAAGTACGCTGACCTGTTTATCAGCAGCTTCAACGCGCTGACCGGCGCGGCGGTTCCGCTGCTCAAGATCGCGCTGCCGATCGGTATCAGCTTTTACACCTTCCAGACCATGAGCTACACCATCGACGTCTATCGCGGCCGGTTTGAGCCCGAGCGCAATCTCATCGATTTTGCGGCGTACGTCACGCTGTTCCCGCAGCTGGTGGCCGGGCCCATCGTGCGCTACGAGACGGTGGCCGCCGAGCTCAAGGAGCGGACGATGAACCTCGAGCGCTTCAGTCAGGGTGTCTGCAGATTGTGCGTGGGACTTGGCAAGAAGGTTATCATCGCAAACTCGCTCGCGGGGCTTACCAAGCTGTACGGCGACGCTGAGGAGCAGTCGTGGCTGCTCGCGGTGGCCTGCGCGGTCGCGATACCGCTTCAGATATACTTCGATTTCTCGGGTTACAGCGACATGGCCATAGGACTCGGCCACATGTTCGGCTTTACCTTCCCGGAAAACTTCGATTATCCCATGTCCTCGCGCAGCGCCACCGAGTTCTGGCGGCGCTGGCACATGACGCTCGGCACGTGGTTCCGCGACTATATCTACTTCCCGATGGGCGGCAACCGTTGCTGCCCGGCACGGCACATATTCAACCTGCTGGTGGTCTGGGCCGTGACCGGCATGTGGCACGGCGCGTCCTACAACTTCATTCTGTGGGGCGTCTACTACGGCGTGTTGATCGTGCTTGAGAAGTACGTCTGGGGCAAGTGGCTTGCACGCAAGGGCGTGTTCTGGCAGATAATATCGAGAGCATACTTCGCGGTGGTGACTATCGTCGGCTTTACGATATTCGACTGCACCACACTCTCGGATATTCCGCGCAGACTCGGACAGCTGGTCGGCGTCGGCGTCAGCGGATTCGCGACGGTCTCTGATAAGTTTTACGTTGCTGGCTACGCCGTGACGCTGATTGTGGCGCTGGTGCTGTCGCTTCCGGTGCTTCGCCGCCTGTGGGAGCGCCTCAGCGCGCGCCTCGTCGGACGTGTCGGGCAGGGAAGCACGCTGTGCGTTGCGCAGGACTGCCTGCGGTACGCAGGGTGCCTCGGGCTGCTCGTCGTCAGCACGGCGTTCCTCATTGACGGGTCGTATAATCCGTTTCTGTATTTCAGATTTTGAGGGGATAAAGAACCGCGCAGAGCTTTTGCTCTGCGCGGTTTTATGCGGATCTTTACTGGGGGTGACAGAGTGCGGCTTTCCCGCGGGACTCTGAACTACGCTTCGGCTCTCGGATGGTGGAAAGCGATTGTGCGGCGGGATTTTCGCCGAAACCGGCGTTTTGCGGAGGCAAAACGCCGGGGGTTCTCGTAACCAACGTCTCAATCAAAACAGAAAGAGGAGTCTTGTGACTCCTCTTTCTGTTTTGGTGGAGCATAGGAACTCAAATCCGAACCGCTCCTACACTCCTCCAAGGTAACTCGGGCGTGTTTTCCCGAGGTAAGATTAAAGCCAATATCGAGTTCGGGCGGCCCGTCAGGACTGTCGTACACATACACCGAGTTTACCAACATATCTACAAGGTGTCTGCGGAACTCGGGGTTGTTTATGTCTCCCTGCGTGAACTGGGTCAGCCAATAGACCACCATATCCCGATCTAATTCTATAATGGTAGATTTCTCTTTAATGAGCCGCTTTTCCGTGGCTCTTTTTTCTTTTTCCAGTTCATTCAGTCTCTCGGTAAGAGCGTGAGATTCCGCACCTTGCTCGACCATTCTAAGCAAGCGAGAGATGGACTGGTCTATTTCTTTCATTTTCTGTTCGAGCGAGGGTATGAGAGTGCTATTCTTCATTTCCTCCTCGTTCGCTTTCATACGATGACGGAGGTAAACAATGGCGAGTAAGTATCAATTTATCAGCGCTTTGTC
>CAVIBA010000158.1:3280-3805 GCA_963640785.1 Bulleidia sp. | reverse complement strand
TCACTTTTTCTATATCTTTTTTATTTTTCAGTCTCACATCTATTGTAACACTACAACTCCCCTCCCGTTTTTTGAAAAATAACAGTGGACAATCCGCGCAAGATGTGATATAATAACATGTTAAGAAATGAATTGCGAGGCCTGAATATGAAAATACTCCGGATATGCCCCGATTCGTGGGGCTCGAACTGCTATCTGACGGTGAGCGGGCACGAGGCGTACGTCATCGACCCGAGTCCGTCCGTCGACGCTATCGTCAAAATGGCGGAGCAGAGCGACGCCCGGATAGTCGGAATTATCCTGACCCACGGTCACTTTGACCACGTCATTTCAGCTGAGGGACTGCACAAAGCGACCGGCGCGCCGGTCATGATACACCGCGACGACGCCGAAGCGCTCGGCGACCCGGTGCGCAACGCCTACATGGGCTTTTTCGGAGAGGAGCGCCGCTTCGCCCCGGCCGACCGCCGGCTCGACGACGGCGAGGTTCTTCCGCTCGGGGACGAAAAGCTGACCGTCCTGCAC
>CAVIBA010000158.1:0-3270 GCA_963640785.1 Bulleidia sp. | reverse complement strand
ACGGCAGCTATCCTTGGTGTGCTGGTACTCGGCGAAAAGCTGACCGTCCTGCACACACCCGGACACACGCCGGGCTGCATCTGCCTTGTCTGCGACGACTTCATCATCACGGGCGACACGCTGTTTGCAAGCGGCTTCGGCCGCGTCGATCTCGCGGGCGGCAGCCTGCACAGCATGAAGGAGTCGCTCAGAAAGCTCAACGCGCTCGACCATTCCCTTCCCATCTACCCCGGTCACAACGAACCGTCAACACTCGGCGAGGCGCTCGCCGGAATACGCTTTCTAAGGGGCTGAAGCTCCTCAAAATATCAAGAAGGAACAACAAAACTATGGACTACAATTATCTTGCCGAGCTCCTGTTCCCGAATGTCACCGAAACACCCGAGGACATGGAGCGCAAATATCCACCGCGACAGCTTCCCGAGGGCGCTAAGGTTATGCGCTTCGCCCCCAGCCCCACAGGCTACGTCAACTTCGGAGGCCTGCTGCCCACCACGACGGGCGAGCGCCTTGCTCACCAGTCGGGCGGCGTGTTCTACCTGCGCATTGAGGACACCGACGCCCAGCGCGAGGTTCCCGGAGCCGCTGAGGCGCTTATAACCACGCTCGCCAAGTACGGCATACATTTTGACGAGGGTGCCGCGCTCGACGAGAACGGCAAAATCTGCGACAAGGGCGCATACGGTCCCTACAAGCAGAGCCTGCGCGGACCTATCTACCACGTTTTCGCCAAGGATCTCGTCCGCCGCGGGCTGGCGTACCCCTGCTTCTGCACCGAGGAGGAACTTGAAGCCATTCAGGCCACCGACAAAAAGCAGGAGCTCAAAAATACCAACTGGCAGGAGGAGGCCGAGCGCCGCCGCGAGCAGACGCTGCGCGCGCGCCAGATAACTATCGAGGAGGTCGAAAGCAACCTCAAGGCCGGCAACCCCTTTGTCCTGCGCATTCTCTCGGACGGCGACCCGGCGAAAAAAAACAAATTCGTCGACCTTGTCAAGGGCACGCTGGAGATTCCCGAGAACGACGAGGATTTCGTCCTTCTGAAGTCGGACGGAATTCCCACCTACCACTTCGCCCACGCCGTCGACGACCATCTCATGGGCACCACTCACGTTATACGCGGCGAGGAGTGGCTGCCGAGCGTCGCAAAGCACATACAGCTATTCCGCTACCTCGGCTTCAGACTTCCGAAATACATGCACATAGCGCAGATCATGCGGCTTGATGAGAACGGCAACAAAAAGAAGCTGTCCAAGCGCGACATGGGCGCGAACGTGTCGGATTACTCGCACCTCGGATACGCGCCCGAGTGCGTCTGCGAGTACATCATGACGCTGCTCAACTCCAACTACGAGGAGTGGCACATGCAGAACCCCGACAAGCCCTACACCGACTTCCCCTTCAGCATCAAAAAAATGAGCGCGTCGGGCTGTCTGTTTGACGCCGTCAAGCTCAACGACGTCTCGCGCAATGTGCTCGCGCACATGACGACCGAGCAGGTCTACGCCGGGCTGCACGGCTGGGCGGTCGAATTCGACCCCGAGTACGCCGCGGTGCTCGACGCCGACCCCGAGACGGCCAAGGCCATCATCTCCATCGGCCGCGGCGGCAAAAAGCCGCGCAAGGACTACGGCACATGGGTCGAGCTCAAGCAGTACTCGGCGCTGTTCTACGATAAATACTTCGCCGTCACCGACGCCTACCCCGAGACGGCTGACCGCGCCGACATAAAGCGCGCGCTCGAGGCCTTCCTCGCCTCCTACTCGCCCGCCGACGACCAGAACATCTGGTTCGACAAAATCAAGGACATAGCCGACTCCATGGGCTACGCCTCCGACATGAAAGTCTACAAGGCCGACCCCTCCGCCTTCCGCGGCAGCGTGGCGGACGTCAGCATGTTTCTGCGCGTGGCCGTCACCGGGCGGCTCAATTCTCCGGACATGTACACCGTGATGAACATTCTCGGTGAGTCCCGCGTCCGCGCAAGAATCTCCGATATGCTTAAAACACTCTGAAAAAGGATGATAATAATATGGAAAGCAGCAACTTCATTCACGAAATAATAAACCGCGAGATAGCCGACGGCAAGTACCGTCCGGAAGAGATTCACACCCGCTTCCCCCCCGAGCCCAACGGCTACCTTCATATCGGCCACTGCAAGGCGCTCATCATCGACTTCGGCACCGCGGCCAAGTACGGCGGCAAGTGCAACCTCCGCATGGACGACACCAACCCCGCCAAGGAGGATACCGAGTTCGTCGACGCCATCAAGGAGGACATCCACTGGCTGGGCTTTGACTGGGGCGACCGCTTCTTCTACGGCTCGGACTATTTCGAGCAGGACTACGAGTACGCAGTCGAGCTCATCAAAAAGGGGCTGGCGTACGTCTGTGAGCTGAGCGCCGAGCAGTTCCGCGACAAGGCCTATTGCGGAGACCTGACCCACCCGGCCGTCTCCCCCTGGCGCGACCGCCCCATCGAGGAAAGCCTCGACCTGTTCGCACGCATGAGAGCGGGCGAGTTCCCCGAGGGCAAATACACACTGCGCGCCAGGATTGACCTCGCGTCGGGCAACTTCTGCATGCGCGACCCTGTCATCTACCGCATACGCTATATAGATCACCACCGTCAGCACAACAAGTGGTGCATCTTCCCCATGTACGACTTCGCGCACCCCATTCAGGACGCTATCGAGGGCATCACGCACTCACTCTGCTCGCTTGAATACGAGATTCACCGTCCGCTCTACGACTGGGTCATCGACAACGTCAGCGTGCCCTGCAAGCCGCGTCAGATCGAGTTCGCGCGCCTCAATATCACAAACACCGTGCTCTCCAAGCGTTATCTGCGCTACCTCGTCGAGAACAACATCGTCGACGGCTGGGACGACCCCCGTATGCCCACGCTGTGCGGTCTGCGCCGCCGCGGCTACACGCCCGAGTCGATACTCGACTTCTGCCAGCGCATAGGCGTCTCCAAGGAAAACAGCATGGTCGACATGAGCGTGCTCGAGCACTGCATCCGTGAGGATCTCAACGCGCGCGCGCCGCGCCGCGTGGCAGTTATGAAGCCGCTGCGCGTCATCGTCGACAACTATCCCGAGGGCAAAACCGAGTATTTCGAGCTGCCCAACAACCCCGTAAAACCCGAGTCGGGCACGCGCAAGGTTCCCTTCTCGCGCGAGCTGTTCATCGACGCCGACGACTTCGCCGAGGTTCCGCCTCCTAAGTTCTTCCGTCTCAAGCCCGACGGCGAGGTGCGTCTGATGGG
>CAVIBA010000157.1:0-3837 GCA_963640785.1 Bulleidia sp. | reverse complement strand
CACCGGCACCGCGAGGAGTTGCTGTCCCGCCGCACGGGCTACTTCATCTGCTGCGGCTACATCGACAGCGCGCCGGAGTATCTGCGCAAGCTGATACCCGCCGAGCTCGCGCGACCTGCCGCCACCACATCCTGCTTCGGCGGCGAGGTCGACCCGCGCCGCGTCCGCGGGCTTGACCGGCTGGTCGTGCGCATGATTGTCGGCGCGATAAGAGACTCCGGCGAGGAGGAGGGTCTTGTCAAGGTTGCGAACCTGCCCGCCATCAACCCGGACAACATCGAGCGCTTTGCAGACGCTGTGAAGGCTTCGTTCAGAAAACGATAACAGCTAAAGGCCGTCGTGCTATGATTTGGCACGGCGGCCTTTTGAGAAATAGTAGAATTGGCCTTGGCCGACCATCCTCCGGGGGTGCAAAATCAACTTTTCCGCATGCGTGCATATGCAATAGCCCACACACCTAAAACCCCGCCGACAGAATCTCCGTCAGCGGGGTTCAATATATTTACAAATCTTAAATCAAAGCACATCCCGCAGGGGCCGGGTTTTGTACTTTCCGCGGGTGAAGTCGGGGATTTGCTGCGGCGCGCCGCCGCTCAGGATCGACTGCTCGCTGAGGTAGGTTATGCTCATCCAGGCTGCCATGTCGTAGACGTCGATGGGCATCTCGCCGCCTGCACGGAGCGCCTCGAAAAACGCGCGGAACTCAACGCCGTCCATGCCGCCGTGACCCGATTTGAGCCCCTCCGCGGTCATGCGACGCCACGCCTCGGGCAGGTACTTTTCCTCGTACTCAACCGCGTTGTTCTGGTAGGTCGTGTAGTTGCGCAGCGTGTCAAACCACTCCTCCATGCCGTCGAAATAGACCATGTTGTTGCCCATTTCGTACATTCCGCGCGTGCCGCGGACGGTGAACTCGCGGTTGTAAAAGCGCGGCAGTGAGGTGTCAAGACGCAGCGTGATGGTCTCGCCGTTCTCGCAGGTGATGAGCGTCGTGACGATGTCGCCCTGCTTTATCACCTCGCCGACGCGGTGCGGGTTGATGGTGTCGAGATGCCTCTCAACGTAGTCGGCAAAGCCGCGCGCCTTGGACGACACCGAAACCAGCGACACCATGCGGTTGCCGCGGTTGATGCCGAGCAGACGGGCAATCGGACCGAGCTCGTGCGTCGGGTAGTTCTCGCAGTTGTGCTCGAGATAGTAGCCGAGACGGTAGTGATGCCGCTCCTCGCTGCCGAGGATTTCCTTGCGCAGGTCGTGCGCGTAGGCTCCGGTGCAGTGGACGATCTCGCCGAAAAGTCCGGCGCGCGCCATGGCGGTGGCGAGCAGCTCGCCCTTGTTGAAGCAGCAGTTTTCCATGAGCATGATGCGGGTTCCGGTGCGCTCGTGGGTGTCGACAAGCCGCCAGCACTCCTCCTCGCTGTAAGCACCGCCGACCTCGACTGCGGGCACGATGCCGTGCTCCATGCACCAGACGGCCATCTCGATGTGGCACTCCCAGCCGGTCGAAATCAGCGCGGCGTCGGGGTGCGACTCGGTCAGAACCTTACGGTAGTCGTCGCCGCAGACGGGTGCGCCGCCCGCTTCCGCGACCGCTGCGCGTGCGCGCTCGAGTCTGTCGGGCAGAAGCTCGCAAAGGCCGACGATCTCAACGCCGTCGACCGGCATGACCGCGCGCGTCATGAGTCCGAAGCCGCGCGTTCCGAGGCCGACTGCTGCAAATCTTACTTTTTCCATGTCCGATGTCCTTTCGTTTATCAGAAATTAATGACTCCGAGGTGCTCAAGCAGGATTTTTATACCGATAAGAATGAGGATTATGCCGCCCGCGATGGTGGCCTTGCCCTTGAATTTTGTGCCGAACTTGTTGCCGATGATAACGCCCGCGATGCAGATGACGAAGGTTGTGCAGCCGATGATGGCGATGGAGGACCAGATGTTGGTGCCGGGCTCCATTGCGATTACGATGCCGGTGGCCAGCGCGTCAATGCTGGTGGCAATGGCCATGACAAACAGCTCCTTGATGTCGAACCGCTCGGATTCCGCGCACTCGTCGTCATCGCCGCGGATTACATCGAAAAGCATTTTTCCGCCGATGAACAGCAGCAGCGCGAAGGCAATCCAGTGGTCGTACTTCTCGATGAGGTGCTGGAACTGGCTTCCGAGCAGCCAACCGATAAGCGGCATCAGCGCCTGAAATCCGCCGAAAAACGCCGCGATTACGAGCGCCTGCTTGTAGTTGATCTTTTTCATACCGAGGCCCTTGCAGACAGAGACCGCAAAAGCATCCATCGAAAGCGCAACTCCGAGGCCGAGAACTTCGATAATACCCATGATAAAACCGTCCTTTGTAAAAAATAAAAGACACACGCATGGCAAGCTACCATACATGAGTCTTGTTTATTAAGGCAAACCAGGCTAAAGACCAGTATGTTGACTTGCCGCATGCGCCCGGCCGTCCGTTCGCACGCTAACTACTCCCTCAATATGTCTGTCCATTATAACAATAATATTGGTGTTTGTCAACAATTATTTTCGCTGTTTGCGAAAAAATTTGCCGCGGGCGCAGCGCGTCCGCGGCAAATCCTATATGTCTCGCCTCAGCCGAGCCACTGCACAATAAGTCCCGTGAGGAACGCCGCGCCGGACGCGCCGAGCGCGACAATGAGCAGCGAGCGGTCGAAAAAGGCCAGCAGCACCGCAACTCCGAAGCCGACGGCCGCCGTCAGCACGCTGCCGGTCGAGCTGAAAACGGACGGCAGCACCATGGCGGACAGCACTGCGTAGGGCAGATAGTACATCATGCTGCGCAGAAACGGCGAGCGTATTTTGCGCCGGAACGCCACCAGCGGCACGGCGCGGACGACGTAGGTCACGCCCGCCATGACGGCGAGGTAGGCGCATATTTTGAGCGTGTCTGTCATTTGCTCACCTCCGTGTCTGCGGGCACGCCGTCGGCTTCACCTGTGTCGTCGGCGACGGGGAAGAGCAGCGCCGCCACTGCCGAGGCCACGACGGCACAGATTATAATGCTGAAGCCCGAGGTGATGAACCCGAGCGCCGGTACAAACGCTATGATGCAGGAGAGCACCGCCGCCACCGCCGCGGCGACCGCCGTCCCGCGCTCGCGGCGCACGCTGGGTATCACAATGGCCACAAACATGCCGAAAATGGCGATTCCGAGCGCGTTTTTGACCGACGCGGGCAAAATATTGCCCGCCACCGCGCCGAGCAGCGTCCCAAGCGACCAGCAGACGTAGGGAAAGCCGATAAGTCCGTACATATATTTCGGGCCGACGACGCCCGGCTTTGAGACGGCGACGGCGAATATCTCGTCCGTCACGCCGAAGCCGACGACGGCGCGGCGCAAGGTGTTCATGGTGCTGTCCAGCCGCTGGGTCAGCGATATGCTCATGAGCGAGTAGCGCAGGTTGATGGTCAGCTGGGTCAGCGCCATTTCAAGAAGGCCACCGCCCGCCGCCATTATGGCGACTCCCGCGACCTGACCGGCCGAGGTCATGTTTGTCAGCGATATGAGCACCGCAACCAGCGCCGGGATTCCCGACGCCACCGCCGACACCCCGAAACCGAACGACACCGATAGATAGCCGAGCCCTATCGGCACACTGTCACGCAGTCCGTCACGAAAACCGTATTCACTTTTATTTCCAACGCTTGTGCGACGCATGTTCAATACTCCGGACTTAATTTCTTCAACAAAAGATTATTTTACAGCCCTCCGAGGGCTTTGTCAAGTGGCGTCGGGGCGTATCGTCAAAATAGACATGTAGTGTTACAATAGATGTGAGACTGAAAAATAAAAAAGATATAGAAAAAGTGA
>CAVIBA010000156.1:0-3869 GCA_963640785.1 Bulleidia sp. | reverse complement strand
GCTCGACTGTTCGTATGCCCTGCATCAGCCCTGCGACGGCGGGGAGGGGAAGCGTGCCCGATTCGTAGCGCTCGGGCGGGTTTTCGGGCATTTCGCCCTCGAGCGAGTTTATGCCGTTGCCGCCCTCGGTAAGTGTGTCGAGCGTGAGGCCGTCGCGCAGCGCGAGAATGCCGCAGCCGGGCGGGCCGAGCAGTCCCTTGTGCCCCGGCGCGCATATGACGTCAACGCCGGAGGCTGTCATGTCAAGCGGAAGATGCCCCGCCGACTGGGCGGCGTCGAGCACGAACAGCAGCCCGTGACGATGGCAGAAGGCGGCGATGTCGTCCACCGGCAGCTGCGCCGAGCAGATGTTGGACGAGTGCAGGCAGACGACCATCCGCGTATTAGGACGCAACAGCTTGGCTATCGAGGCGCATATGCGCACGCTGCTGCGCCGTTCGTCCCCTGCGAACGAACGGAAAACATCATATTCGATTCCGCCCTGCTCGGCCAGCCGAAAGACCGGTCGCCAGACGGAGTTATGCTCAAGGTCGCTGATTATGACGTGGTCGCCGGGGCGGAGCAGTCCCTTGATGGCCATGTTGAGCGAGTGAGTGGTGTTCAGCGTGAAAATCACATTTTCCGGCGATGGGACGCCGAGCAGCCTCGCCAGACTCTCACGGCAGCCAAAGACCGCAGTCGCGGCTGCCATGGAAAGCGCATGCGCCCCGCGTCCGGGATTGCCGCAGTATTGGCGCATGCATTTGTTTACCTCGTCGCAGACCGGACGGGGCTTCGGAAAGCTGGTGGCGGCGTTATCAAGATATATCACATTCAGCCGCCCCCTGTCAGATAACGGGAGACTTTGATCCCGGCAGTGTCCAGCGTGTATTGCACGTTTGAAGTCTGAACACAGTCAAATTCGACACCGTACGCACAGCCCTTGCGGGTGACGGATGAGTCGAGCTTGACAACGGTGGAGCGTATAGAAGCTCTCAGAAGTGCTTTCTGTGCCTTGAGAGCGGTTGTCATGGAGCCGATAACGGCGGTGCAGTCGCTCATTTTCAGCCTCCTTTCATTATTGGTTTATGGCGGCCGGCAGGACGAACGTCCGACGCGGCGCTACACTTCTAATGTCAATATATGAAGTGAGGCGTCGATTTGTGTATACTCCGGGCGTGTCTGTCGCGTTTGGCGTGCCGCACTACGGACAAGGCCAGCGCGCAGATGAATATCACCAGCACGACCGCGCCGAGCGGGCGTATCACCGCGGGACTTATCACAACAGTTGCGCTGTCGTCCTGCGGCACGAAGAGGCAGGGGGAAAGCGCGTAGAGCCCGGCGATGATGAGCGCGTTGAGCGTCCCCTGACACAGCTTGGCGGCAAAGTAGCCGCGGAAGCAGAGCCCGCGCCCGCGGCAGAGCGACATTATCTGAAAATGCACCGACAGCCCTGACCAGCCGATGATGAAGGCCGTCATACAGACTCCGAGCGGTCCTGTCCCGAGTGCGGCGGACGCGCTGACGCCACCCGACAGCTCGACCGCACCGTAAAGCAGCGCGCCGAGCGCCGCCGGACAGCCGAGCTGCGTGACGAGCCGCCCGAGACAGCCCATAATTGCCGAGAAAAAGGCGACGTAGGCGCAGACGGCCAGCATTCCCGTCGCGGCGTCGGAGACAGCGCCGGTGAAGCTGTCGAGACCCGGCACGGGCGGCCGCTCCGACTTTGAGACGGCCGAGCCGCCGTCGACGCGACCGAAAAGAATCCGCGCGCCGGCGCCGAGAAGTAGCGCGCTTGAGAGCGTCACGAGATAGAAAACAAGCCCGGCGCGGCGGTTGGCGTAAAGCGACACGCCGACGGCGCTGATGAGAAAAGCGGAGCTCGGGTTGTTGCAGAAGCACATCAGGCGCTCGGCCTCGCGCCGCGAGATGTGCCCGGCGTCAAGCAGCGCCACGACGGTTCGCGCGCCGATGGGGAAGCCGCAGACCGCCCCCATGAACAGCGCGCACGCCGACGCGCCGGACACGCCGAACAGCCGCCGCACGGGGCTCTCGCAGGCGCGTCCTATCACCTCGCCGAGGCCGACGGACACCATCAGCCCCGAGATCACCATGAACGGAAACAGCGACGGTATGACCGTCCGGACGCAGAGCAGCAGCCCCGCGCTCATGTATTCGATGGCGTAATCCGAGTAGTAAAGCGTAAGCGCGAGACAGCCCCCGCAGATAAAGCAAAATACCAGCTGACCCGGCGAGTGACGGCGGATATGTGTCATTATGTTAAAGCCTCCGGCATAAAATATAGGGATACATCACCACATTATATTCTCCGGAGGTAAGGCGCTATGAGTAAAAAGCATCAGGACGAAGGCGTACAGTCCGGTTTTTTGGAACGGCTGTACAGTCGGCTTGATATTCCGCCGGATGTTGTGAGCGGTATTTTTGTGGAGATGCGCGGACGGACGAACGTCGTCGTTCACGGGTGCCGGGAGATACTGCTCTACACCCCGGAGGAGGTCAGACTGCGCCTGCGCGGCTGTGTGGTATGTGTGCGCGGCGAGGGGCTGTACTGCACGGCCTACCACACGGGAACGGCCGACATAGGCGGACGTGTTGACTCGGTCAGCTTTGCGGAGGAGGATGGGAAATGCTGAAATACACGCTGTTCGGCGGATGCGAGCTGTCGGCGCACATCTGCCACACCGAGACCATTATGAATATGTGTATGCACCACCGGCTGGTCTACGACGGCCTGAAACTTGACCGCAAGGCCGACCGCGTCCGCCTTGTCTGCACGCCCTACACGGCGGGGCTCATCATGCAGCTCTGCCGCGGCGTCGGCATACGCGTCACCTGCGACCGCCGCTTCGGCCTGCCGCAGCTGCTTTACAGATACCGCCGGCGCTACGGCATCGTCGTCGGCGCGGTGCTGGCGATAGCGCTCGTGATACTGTCGGGGCAGTACATATGGGATGTGCGCGTCAGCGGCAACACGGCGCTCGGAGAGGAGGAAATCGCGGCGGCGCTCGCCGAGCAGGGACTGTATATCGGCTGCCGCAAGTCGACGCTTGATGTCGACTCGGTGGAAAACCGGTTGCTGATAAACAGCCGGGAGCTGAGCTGGGTGGCGGTCAATATTTCGGGCAGCGTGGCGTCCGTCGAGGTGCGGGAGCGGCTGCCGGAGCCCGTCACCGAGCCGACAACGCCCGCAAATCTCGTGGCGCTGCGCGACGGCAGAGTGGAGCATATCGAGGCGTATGACGGGCAGGTCGTGGTGAGGGCGGGGCAGTACGTCAGCCGGGGCGAGCTGCTTGTCAGCGGGCTTGTCGACAGCGCGAGCGTCGGCTGGCGCTATATCCGGGCGCGCGGAGCCGTCTTTGCGAGGACGGTGCGCGAGATACACATCGAAATTCCCATGGACTACGAGGAAAAATGCTATACCGACGAGGCCATGTATGAAAAAAGCCTGATTTTTTTCGGGAAACGAATAAAACTTTACAAAAACACTGGATTTTCAGGGGCAACATATGATACAATATGTAATGTGGATAGGTGTTGCCTTTTTGGGGGTGAGCGGCTTCCGCTGTGGCTCGACAGCACCGAATACCGCCCCTACACACTCGAGCCGAGGCGGTACAGCGACGAGCAGGCAATGGAGCTCGCCTACGCGGCGCTCGCCGATGAGCTCGCGGCGCTGAGCGCCGATGGCGCCACATTTTTACGCAAGGATATAATATGTCAGCCGGGCGAGTCGGTCTACGTGCTCGACTGCACGCTGACGCTGATAGAAAACATAGCCGGGACGGTTGAATTTCAGGTCTCGGAGTAGAGGAGGAAGTTTGAAACAAACATCTAACACATGTACTTTGCTACGACAAAAAAGAGTACAA
>CAVIBA010000155.1:0-3997 GCA_963640785.1 Bulleidia sp. | reverse complement strand
GCATGGAACCCCGAGATGATCGAGGCGCTGAGCATAAACAGCAACCTGTATTTCGTGACCGGCCGCATATCTCCCAACGCGACGCTGTCGCAGAAGTTCCTTGTCGGCAATAAGGAGCTAATGGAGGCTGCCGGGCTCAGCTATTCCGATGCCGTAAAGCTCGTCAACGAGGCCAAGTGGACGCTCGAGACGATGCTTGCGCTGTCAAAGAACGCCACGGGAACCGTGCTCGGGCTCAACGGTGAGCGGGATGCCGCGCTGCTTGCAAACGGCGTCGGTATAAAGCTGGCTGACAACAACACCCTTAGTCTCTCCTCCGACTGGTCGGACGGTATCGTCCGGCTGTGCGCGCTGCTCTCCGTCGTCGACACCGGCGTTATCGCGACCAAGGACACGACGTTTGACAACAGCATGTTCTCACTGTGCGACATGGGAACCGTCATGGCCACCCTCGACAGCACCTACGACTACCTGCACATCCTGCCGCTCCCCACGCTTGAGGAGACCGGCGACTACCGCGCTCCGATAGGCGCGGCCGCCTTCCTCTACACGATCCCGTGGCAGTACGGCGCGGACACGGTGGCGGCAGTCCTTCAGGCCATGGCCGAGGACGACACCATAGAGAATCGGTTCATCCCCGTAATCAAGGCGCGTCACACAACGCTTGACGAGTCTGCCGGCATGCTTGATCTCGTGATCGACAGTACCGCGTTCGGCCTTGACTCCATGCTCGGGCTGTGCGATAATCAGATGTTCACCAATATAATCGGCTCCGGCGAGAGAGCCGACGCTCTCATCGAGCAGTCAAGGAGACTAACGGAAACACACCTGCGCAGGATTGCAGTAAACTTTGCAGCTCGATAACCAATCTCTGCCGCCGAGTATGTGGGCACGCTCACCAAACCCGGCGGCTCCTTTTTGTGCAATGTGCTGAATATTCGGTCTGACTCTTGACAATAAACCGTCACCTCGATATAATATGAAAGAATAAATTTTGAGGAGGATTCACATGAAATTCAAGACTTTTATCGCTCTGGCGCTCGTACTTGTCATGGTGTTCGCCATGACAGCGTGCAATAACGGCAGCAACAATCCCGACAGCGGCACAACCACGCCGAAGACGGAAAACAACACCACTCCCACTCCCGGCACGACAACCGAGAAGCCCAACGACACCACCACTCCCAAGGACAATGAGACCACTCCCGAAAAGAGTGACGACACCACCACCCCCAAGGCTGACGACTCCACCACCCCCGCTCCTGTCGTTTCCGTTGATCCCATCGAATTTGATGAGCTCTCCGACGCCGACAAGGCCGCGCTCAAGGCTGTGATGCCCGCAACTCTTCCCAACAACGCAAGCTACGAAATCGCCTGCCGCACCTTCTGCTTCGACAGAGGCGAAGAGGATTACCTCATCGGCGGCAACTCCAAGGGCAGCGCTACATACGTCGGCACTGACGACGGCGCTATTTTCGGCAAGGCTGTCAAGTTCGCAGGCAAGAACGACTCCAAGGATAGTCGCGGCGAGATCGAGGTGCAGTGCTTCGGCGATGCTCCCATCGTGGGCTGCAAGGGTATTATGTTCTACATTGACTTCACTAACGTAGCTCCCAACCCCGACATACCCGACACCCTGTGCGCTTCCGTTACCATCAACGTAAACGACATCCGTTCCCAGGGGCCTGAGAATACAACCGGCTCCGCTGTCGCTTACTACTACGAGAACGGCACGTGGGTTCAGTCCACCAACATAACCTCCTGCCGTATCAAAATTCCGGATAACTTCGCAGGCTGGATTTATGTTCCCGCTTCTTCGTTCTACGACAAGACCTCGAACAGCGCTATCGGTGAGACCTTCCCGGACATCTTCATCCTCAGCATGCGTTGCTACACCGACGGCTACATTTACTCCGCCGATTCCTACGTCATTTTCGACGAGATTACCTACGTAAGATAAATTTTACGCGATAAAACGCGGCACAGCTTCGTGCTGTGCCGCGTTTTCGGTATTGAAGGAGATTTAACATGAAAAGAATTCTTGCCCTCGTCCTCCTTTCGCTGATGCTGCTGCCCTGCCTCATGGCATGCAACCCCGGCGGCACGTCACAGAACGGAACGACGACAGACTCAAACTCCCCCTCCGGCGAGACGACGCCGGACACTCCGGCTGGCGAGCTTAAAATCGTCGAGGACGGCACGACAGAATACAAGGTCGTCCGCTCCGACAACAGCTCGACGCAGGTGACGGAGGCGGCGAAGTCCCTCCGTACTGCGATTATTGAGAAGTACGGCCTCGGGAACCTGTCCATCGCCACCGACTTCGAGTCGCGCGACGCGAACCCGGCCGACCGTTATCAGTTCGAAATACTCGTCGGCAGCACCAACCGCGACGAGAGCATCGCGGCGCTCGCGTCGGTCAGGTACAACGATTTTATCATTTGCGTCAGCGGCACCCGCGTAGTGATTGCGGGTCACAACGACCAGAAGACCACCGAGGCGGTCGAGTATTTCATTGCGAACTACCTCGGCGGCTCTTCTCTGTCGCTCCCCGGAGCGCTGTCCTACGTTGAGCAGGGCAGCTACGCCGCCGAGGGGCTGAAGCTGCTCGGCCGCCCGATATCAGACTACAAAATCGTCTACAAAAACGCCTACAAGTCCATGGCGCTCACCGTTGCCGACACAATCGGCAACTACTCGGGCGCGGTTATGGCAATCGGAACCGACTCGGCGGACGCGGTGGGACCCGAGATAGTCATAGGAAGCACGCGGCGCGGCGTCGGCACAGGCTACGGCGCGGACGACTTCTCGCTGACCGTCAAGGACGGCAGCATTCTCATCGGCGGCGGCTCGGATCCGGCGCTCGGCTCCGGATGTCGCTATCTGCTGAATCTCATCGCCGCCTCGTCCGGCGACCTCGACGCGTCGGCGCTGACCTACAGCTACACGCTGCCCGACCGCGACGTCTACATCAACGACATCTCAAAGCTGGCCATGCACTGGGACATTCTCTTCGACACGCCCGACTGGATGCTTGACTTCGACAAGAAAGTCGCCGCCATGTCCGACCCCTCCGGGCGGCTGATGTCCTGCCTGCACCGCGGCGACATGGTCTACTACCCCGAAAATTCGATTGAGGGCATCATCAGCGCCATTCGCATGGGCGCGGACATGGTCGAGATTGACCCGCGCCGCACCAAGGACGGCGTGCTCGTCCTCATGCACGACGAAACGCTGACCCGCATGACAAACGCCTCCGAGTTCGCAGGCAAAAACGGCTTCCCGACCTCCATGCAGATCTCCGAGTGGACGTTCGAGCAGCTGCGTCAGCTCTCGCTCAAGGAGGGCACCGGCGGCGATTCGGCCAAGCTCACCACCTACAAAATTCCGACTCTCGACGAGGTCATGAAGGTGTGCTCCGAGCGCATAATGGTGCGTCTCGACAAGCTCGACCAGTGGAGCTTCGTCGACGACATCTGGCCGCTCATTGTGAAGTACAAGGCTTACACGACCGTGATATTTACCTGGCACAGCGTCTACACCGCGTCGAACTATCTGCTCGTCAAGAACTACAAAAAGCAGATGAAAAATGCCATCGGACGCTCGTCCTTCAGCTTTGTCGGTATACACGGCGACAGCTCCGCCGCCGCTGTGCTTACCACCATCAAGTCCAACGGGCTTGACTACTGCGTCCGCTTCACTGACTGCGACTTCACCCAAATCACGCCCGAGGAGTACATTGCGTCCGCCAAAACCTCGCTATCAGGCCTGCGCGGCAAGGCGCGCTGCTACATCGACGCCCACGGCAACAGCTCCAAATACGAAACCGACGATTACTACAAGCTCCTCTGCGACTCCGGCATAAACGTCATCCTCGTCAACAAGGGTCTGCGCCTCTGCCAGTACATCGCGGAAAATTATAGCGATTGAATTCGGGGTCAGCCCCGAACCCCGCTTAGGGAGCTTTTTGAAAAAAGCTCCCTAAGAACCCGCAAAA
>CAVIBA010000154.1:0-4005 GCA_963640785.1 Bulleidia sp. | reverse complement strand
TTGTACTCTTTTTTGTCGTAGCAAAGTACATGTGTTAGATGTTTGTTTCAAACTTTCTCCTGTAGGTTATTGGTTGACGCTTTGGATTTCCCTTTCGGGCTACGCCAACATGACCGACAATGCCGCCTCGCGGCAATGGGGTTTATTTTGCACGAGCTTCTCGAGAACGCTTGATATTACAACTTGATCTCGATTTCAACTCCTGCAGGGAGCTCGATGTTCATCAGATCCTCGACCAACTTCTTGGACGGTCTGATGATGTCGATCAGTCTCTTGTGGGTGCGGTATTCGAACTGCTCGCGGCTGTCCTTGTACTTGTGCACTGCGCGGAGGATAGTGACTATCTCCTTGTCAGTGGGAAGCGGAACGGGACCGGAAACAGTTGCGCCCTGTCTCTTAGCTACCTCGACGATTTTCTGCGCCGCGGTGTCGATCAGAGTGTGATCGTAGCTTTTGAGACGGATTCTGACTTTCTCGTTAGCTGCCATTTTTGTGCCTCCTTCTTAAAATTTACTGTTCCAGCGCGGACTATATAATAATGAAGCCTTGGCCGGAACACGTTTCGGAAAGTGGCGCAAATTCGTTTCAACACGTTGCCGTGTGTTTCTTCGCCCTGCCTATAAAAAGCCGAAATTTGCGCACGCTCAGCATTGCGTGGCAAAATCCGGGTAAGCGAAGCACATGCGACTCGGGGACAGCGGGTTGACCGCCCCTGTGCTACTCAGAATTATTGCCGCCCGATTTTCGGACATACTCCGTGGAAATTACCTGTCCATGACAGCAACCTTCCACTTCATCGCATATCAAGCCTTCTAATTATATCACCAACATCCAGTCAAATCAATACTCTTGCTACAACTTTCCTTTCTTCGTGATGTAGAAATTTACACAATTTCAGGCGCTATGTTTGTGTATAGTATACAAAAATGCCCGTTTCCGTCCCCAAACGGCAAATTTTCGGCGTCAAAAACAGCGAAGTTTACAATTTGTTCATAAATTTGCGTTATAATTAATGTGACAAAATATAATTTCAGAGGTATCGCCATGCATCCCCAAGCAAATAAACTCAAAATATACCTTTATTCCGGCTTTTCTCTGTCGTCCATACTGGCTGTGCTGTACGTCGTGGGCTTTTCGGCCTCATTTGACCGCACCGTCGGTTATTTCGACGCGTCGCCTGTGATCAGCATTATGCACGCCGTGCTGGCGCTGAGCATACCGTGGATGGCTTCCCTGCTCGTGCTCATGCCGCGCTCCGGCATGCTGACAGGAACCCCGGCTATGGGCGGCTTCAGCAAAAAGTTCGTCTGCATCGTGACGCTGGCGCTTGTCGTCTCGACCTACCTGCACACGCAGCTCATCGCGGCGTCTGTCGTCTCCGTCATCGGCAGTGTGCTCGGAGGGGTCAGCGTCGCCTATTTCGGCCTCACCGCCATCGAGCCGGACTCCAACCCCGAGAAGCGCTCGCTACTCGGCTACGGCGTCATCGGCTGGACCTTCCTCTCGATAATCGACGCCTACTTCAACGACTACGTCACCATGAACAGCCCCGTCAAGCTGCTGCTGATATTCAGCATGGTTTTCGTCATGCTGTTCCAGCTCCAGGAGCAGGGCTACTTCGTCGGGCGCGGACGTCCGCGGCTCTACGTCGTGTTCGGACTGCTGAATGTGCTCATCTCGTCGTCCTTCGCAATATCGTACCTTTTCTGCACGATTGCAAAGATATATTCCATCCCCGAATTTCTTCCCACCGCAATAGTCTCGCTGGCGCACGCCGTGTACACGGTCGGTCGGCTGATTGACATGTGCGCCGTCTCCGACAACGCCGTGACCGAGCCGGTCACAGTTGCAGAGGAGGAGGGCGATGCGGTCAACAACGGAGAGGCCGCCGAGCCTGCGGAAAGCCCCGACATTCCCGAGGACGGCGAAAGCTCCGCCGACGCCGTCACCAACGACATTCCGGCCTCCGATTCCCCGACATCCGATGCCCCCGCCGACACTCCGGCTGTCACCTCCGAAAGCGCTGCCGACAGTGACGACAGATAACGCACGCAAACACATATATAATAAGGTAGGTATTTTTCATGTCAGCTAATCAGCGAATACAGTGGCTCCACCGCAAAATCGCGGAAATGAGCTATCCGAACGCCAAGCGACTGGCTGAACGCTTTGGAATCTCCCACCGTCAGGCACAGCGGGACGTTGATTTTCTTCAGCTCAGGCTGGGCGCACCGCTCGCCTACGACTTCAAGCGCCGCGGCTACTACTACACCGGGGATTTTGCTCTTCCCATCGCGCTCACCACGGCGAACAGCGAGGAATACAACGGCGTCGTGGCCAACACCGCCGATCTCGACCCGGATTCCCAGGCCGACAGCACCGTCATCCAGCTTCAGATTCCCTACTCGGCGCAGCTTCGTCTGCCCGACCGTCTTACCGCGGTCGAGCTCGGCGGCTTAATCACCGAGCGCGTGTCCGACAACGTCTACCGCTGCGAATTTCACAGCATCGAGAAATTCATGAGCGTGATAATGTCGCTTGAAACCGACATAACCGTGCTCTCGCCCGACTGGCTGCGGGCGCGGCTTGTCCGCGCGGCCGAGCGGATTCTGCGCAACAATTCGGATATTTCATAATTTTTCTGACTTTTTTGCAAAAAGGTATTGACATTCCGGCAGAAATGTGGTACAATCCTGCTGTTATCCAAAGACAGCAGGTTCCCGTAAAGGCTGCAAGCTCTCCTGCCGAGGATGTGTTAATAGCATATTTCGCGCGCTCGCGCGGCTGTTATCCTTCTCTTGGGGTCTTGTGTCTTCCGGGAGAAGGATATTTTATTTCCGTATTTCACATTGGGAGGTGAAACACAATGCCTAGTAATGCAATTCTTGAGCAAAAGAAGCAGATCGTGGCGGATCTTGCTGAGAAGATCAAGTCTTCTCCCGCCGGCGTTCTGGTCAATTATCAGGGAATCACAGTGGCAGATGACACCGCAATGCGTAAGGCTTTGCGTGAAGCAGGCGTTACTTACGTGGTCATGAAGAACTCTCTCACAGGCCGTGCCTGCGACGAGGTCGGATACGGCGCCATTAAGGAGCATCTGTCCGGCATGACCGCTATCGCGATCAGCGCAAGCGATCCCATTGCCCCCGCCAAGATCCTCAAGCCCTACGCTGAGAAGATCGATTCCTTCAAGATTCTTGCCGGTTACCTCGAGGGCGAGGTCATCGATGACAAGACTGTTATCGCACTGGCCGACATTCCCGCAAAGGAAGTTCTGGTCGCAAAATTCCTGGGAAGCATTCAGTCCCCTCTTTACAATTTGGCTTATGCCCTTCAGGCAGTGGTCGACAAGATGGGCGAAGGTGCCGAGGACGCCGCACCGGCAGAGGCTTAATCAGCCGGATCTCATTAAGTGCGGCTGACTTGTCCGCATAAACATTTATTTATTATCGGAGGTATTTCAAAATGGCATCTGAAAAAATTACCGCTATTGTTGAGGCCGTTAAGGGCCTTTCCATTCTGGAGCTCTCTGAGCTCGTTAAGGCAGTTGAAGAGGAGTTCGGCGTATCCGCTGCTGCTCCCGTAGCTGTTGCCGGTGGCGCTGCTGCCGCCGCTCCCGCCGCTGAGGAGAAGACCGAGTTTGACGTTATCCTTGCTTCCTTCGGCGCAAGCAAGCTGAACGTTATCAAGGTTGTCCGCGAGATCACCGGTCTGGGACTTAAGGACGCTAAGGAACTGGTTGAGGGCGCTCCCAAGGCCATCAAGGAAGGCGTTTCCAAGGAAGAGGCTGAGAACCTTAAGAATCAGCTCACCGAGGCCGGCGCAACCGTCGAGATTAAGTAATTTCGACCCCGGTTCAAAAATCCTGTCTGTACAGAGGGCCGACACCGCATGGTGTCGGCCTTTTTGTTTGTCTGCGGGGCTTTTTACTATCCGAAAACCTCGCGGCAGAATTCCGCGGTGAAGCGCTCCTTGGACTCAAAGTCCATGGCGGACGAATATATC
>CAVIBA010000153.1:2248-4035 GCA_963640785.1 Bulleidia sp. | reverse complement strand
GCACTGCTCAGCGACGAATAAAAATTTATGTAACCGAATTCCGAAACACCCCACTATACGTGTGAAGGGAGGCGAGAAAATGCAGAATACGAATGCGGCGCGCGACCGGCTTGTCGGTGAGTTTGCCGGGAGCTACATGGAGAAGGTGTTTTATTTCTGCCTGCGCAAGACGGGCAGCAACACCGAGGCAGAGGATCTGACGCAGGACATCGCGCTCAACGTCATAGCCTCGCTCAACCGCGGAGCCGAGCCGGACAACTTTCCGGCGTGGGTCTGGCAGGTAGCGCGCAATCGTTACGCCGCGTGGGCGAAGCACAGGCACGACCGCCGCGAGGCGGCGAGCGACGCCGACATCGGCGACTATGAAATTGCGGACGTGGGCGGAAGTCCCGTCGATGAGCTGATACAGAAGGAGCAGTTGGCCCTTCTCCGGCGGGAGCTGGCGTTCATCCGGAGCGACTACCGCGACATCGTGGTCGCATATTACATAGAAGACCGCAGCATTCGTGATATTGCGCTCACATTTTCGCTTTCCGAGACCGCGATAAAGCAGCGGCTTTACCGTGCAAGAAAAACACTGAAAGAAGGAATGGATATGGCAAGAGAATTCGGATTCAGAAGCTACAAGCCGGAAGAGATTACATTCATCAAGTCCGGGTGCGAGGGCAGATTCGGTCAGCCGTGGACGATAGTTTCGCACCTGCTTTACAAAAACATTTTCCTCGAAGCATACGAAAACCCCGAAACTTCTGAGGAGCTGGCGCTGTCTCTCGGCATCGCGCTGCCCTACATGGAGGACGAGCTGGCGTTTCTCGTCCGCGAGCAGCTTTTGCGCCGTGAGGGCGGCAAATACGTCACAAACTTCAGCATAATAAGCCGCGGGGAACAGCGGGCGCGGTTTGAGGCGAGCAAAAAGATACAGGCTCCGCTGACCGAGAAGCTGTGCGAGCTTATCGACCTGTACGTCTCGGGCGGCGGCGCGAAGGCGGACGTCAGCTACGTCGGGTATGAGAGTGCAAAGTGGGCGATGCTCGTCCGGGCGTTTGATATTATCAAGCACAGCACGGTCGACCCTCGCGATGAGGAGCTTCCCGCGCGTCCGGACGGCGGCGCGTGGGTGCTGACGGGATACGAGACCATCGATTACACCGAGCCCTTCTTCGTCGGGCAGCATGGAGCGGGCTTTAATAGCAAAAAGTGCGGCTATTTCTCACAGTACAAGTTCCGCTACAAGGACATGTACTCCAAAACACCCGAGAGAATCAGCGCCGACCATGAGTACGCGATGAGCCTTATCTGCACCGGACGGGCGGACGAATGCGGAGAAGAGGACGTCAAAAAGCTGCTGAAGTACGGCTATGTGAAGAAGGAAAACGACCGCATTGTGCCGAACGTCGTGATCTTCAACCCCGAAGCACCCGAGGTCTACGACGACACCGTCGCGGCAAGGCTCAAGGCGCTGAGAGGAGAGATGTCTGATCTTGTTCTCAAAGCGCCCGATATCGAGCGCGGCTACGTTGTCGAGCAGGCGCTGGAGAACGGCTGGCTGAAGTACGACGAGAACACGCTCGTCTCAGCCGGGGCGTTCTTTACCAACGTGTAAAAACGTAACAAGACAATAAAAAAGGCAGCAGCCGCGCATGCGCGGCTGCTGCCGATGTTTTTTTACATGAGCTTGCGGATAAGAGCCTTGAGATCTTCGACCGACGCGTCCTTCGGGTTGCCGGGAGCGCAGGCATCCGCATGCGCGGACTCGGCTAAGAAGTCGAGATCCTCCTCCTTGATGG
>CAVIBA010000153.1:0-2199 GCA_963640785.1 Bulleidia sp. | reverse complement strand
GCGGGGAGCTTGGTCGGGATGCCGACGTCGACGCTCAGCTGGCGCACCGCGTCGATTGCGGCCTTGCGGTACTCGTCCTGCGTCATGCCGGTTGTGTCGACGCCCATCGCCTCGGCGATGGCCTTGAATTTCTCGCCGGTTACGTCGGCGTTGTACTCCATGACGATAGGCAGCATCATAGCGCAGGCGACGCCGTGCGGCGTGTCATAGACAGCGCCGAGTGTGTGCGCGATGGAGTGCGCGATGCCGAGTCCGACGTTGGAGAACGCCATGCCGGTGACGAACTGTCCGAGCGCCATGCCCTCGCGACCCGCGTCCTCGTTTCTGACGGCGGCGCGGAGGTTCTTCGAGATGAGGCGGATTGCCTCGAGGTTGAGGCAGTCGGGGAGCTCCCATGCCGCGCGGGTGGTGTAGCCCTCGATGGCGTGGGTCAGCGCGTCCATGCCGGTCGAGGCGGTAAGTCCCTTGGGCATGGTCGACATCATCTCGGGGTCGACGACGGCAACGTCGGGAATGTCGTTTGTGTCGACGCAGACGAACTTGCGCTTGCGCTCGACGTCGGTGATGACGTAGTTTATGGTAGCCTCAGCGGCAGTGCCTGCGGTCGTGGGAACGGCTATGGTAAAGACGGTGCGGTTCTTGGTCGGGGCAACGCCCTCAAGGCTGCGCACGTCCGCGAATTCGGGGTTGTTGATGATGATCCCGATGGCCTTGCCGGCGTCCATAGCCGAGCCGCCACCGATGGTTATCATGTAATCAGCGCCGGACGCCCTGTAAGCCGCGACGCCGGACTGAACGTTTTCTATTGTGGGATTGGGTTTGATGTCTGTGAATAGCTCGTACGCCATGCCTGCCGCATCGAGCAGATCGGTGACATGCTTTGTAACGCCGAACCTTACGAGATCCGGACCGGAAGCGATGAATGCTTTTTGAAAGCCTTTGGCGGCAACAATGCCGGGAATTTCCTTGATGGCGCCCTTGCCATGATATGAAACGGAATTCAGAACAAAACGATTGACCATAAAAAGCCTCCTGTTGTTTTTATTTTGACAATCTTGTCTCGGCTTCACTCTTATCCGAGTTCGTTTGAATTTTAACATAGGCATGTTAAAACGCAATGAAGGGTTTGTGTAGCCAAATTGAAAATGCGGTGAAAGATGATGCGGTAGGGCAGGGTATTTCCGCAGATCGGCGCGGCGGCGGGTGTTGCAATCGTGTGGGGTGTGTGGTATACTATATAAAAATGCAAGAAGGAGCCGCCGCGGCCGGGATGAGATACAAAACGAATAAAATTTATATACCTTCCGGCGGCGGCCGGATGAAGTTGCTGGTTCTCACGCCGAAAGACGGCGGCGCACGCCGCACGGGCGTTCTGTGGATTCACGGCGGCGGGTACGTCACGGGAATGGCGGGGATAGTCTACATGTCGCGCGCGGTGGAGCTTGTCAGGCGGTACGGCGCGGTCGTAGTCTCGCCCGCGTACAGGCTGGCAGGCAAAGCCCCCTACCCGGCGGCGCTTGAGGACTGTCACGCCGCGCTGGTCTACCTTCGGGAGCACGCGGCGGAGCTCGGCGTGCGCGACGATCAGATAATGGTCGGCGGCGAGAGCGCGGGCGGCGGACTCGCCGCGGCGCTTTGCCTGTATGAGAGGGATGTCGGCGACGTGAAAGTCGCGTTTCAGATGCCGCTCTACCCCATGCTCGACAACGAGGACACCGAGACCTCGCGCGACAACCACGCGTCGGTCTGGAACACGCGGCGCAATCACTACGGCTGGGGGAAGTACCTTGCGGGACTTCGCGGCGAGACGCCCTGCTACGCCGCCGCGGCGAGGTGCCGCGACTATGCGGGACTGCCGCCAGCCTACACGTTCGTGTCGACCGCCGAGCCGTTTTATGCGGAAACCGTGGCGTATGTCGATGGCCTGCGGCGCGCCGGCGTCCCCGCCGAGCTCGACGTCTATCCGGGGCTTTACCACGCCTTCGACATGCTGACCCCGTGGCGGCGTGCGAGCAAGGTCGCCGCCGAGCGTTTCAACGAGCACTTTCGGTACGCGCAGGAGCATTATTTCGCGGAAAATTCCGCGCGCCGAGTAAATTAAGGCTTCACCGCGTAATTCCGATGGCGCAATTGCGCAGTCAGATTTTTCGTCAGATGAAACAAAAATTCACAGGCTGTAGCAGCGCTACAGTCAAGAAT
>CAVIBA010000152.1:0-4072 GCA_963640785.1 Bulleidia sp. | reverse complement strand
CCTTGGCAGGCTGCCGCCGTGGCGAATTCCGACGTGTTCGAAGTGTACTTTTCTGTTGCACAACAGAAAAGTACAGTTAAATCACGTCCCGCAGACGTTATGGCGAGCCCCACCAAGGCCAAAGAACTTTCCTAAAAAGCGCACAGGCATATGCAATACGCCTTCCCCATCCGCTCAAATACGCCCATCTCCCCCCAGGTACCGCTCGTAGTAGAACAAATACTGCTGCGCCACCCCTGCGTAGGGGCCCAGTGGCTCTGCGGAGAAGCCCTCGCCGAAGTAGCGCGCGATTACACGCCTGATCCATACGTCAACGGGAAACGCGTCAAGCCGCCCGAAGCCGAATAACAGCGAGCAGGCCGCGACCTTCGGCCCGACGCCCCTGATGCCCTCGAGTACGCGCGCCGCGTCGGCGGTCGGGAGCGCCGCGACGTCGATGCCGCCCTCCGACCAGACCCGCGCCGCATCGTATATGTACTTCGCCCGGAAGCCGGTCCGGAGCGCGCAAAGTCCGTCAACGCCCGCCGCACAGAGCGATTCGGGCGTCGGAAAGCTGTACAGCGCCCCGTCCGCCGCGCCGCCGTGCGACTCCATGCCGGGGGCGTAAAAACGCTCGCCGTAGCGCTCGCTCATGGCCGAGATTATCTTTTTGATGCGCGGGATGTTGTTGTTCTGCGAAATTATGAAGGAGCACACCGTCTCCCACTCGGGCTGGCGCAGTATGCGTATGCCGCTGCCAACGTGAACCGCCTCGCGCAGCGCCGGATTGTCCGAGCGCGAAAGTATGTCGGCGTCGATGGCGGCGTAGTCGACGTCAAGACCGAGATAATGCCGCCAGAGACCGTGAAAATCGCGCTCGGTCGAGTTGTAGATGTAGAGCGTGTCGCCGTCCTGCGCGAAGGACACCAGCCGCCCGTGCGCCACTCCTGCGTACTCCGCCGCGTGCCGACTGCCCGCCACCGGCTCAAACCGGAAGCACTGCCCGCAGTCGAACGTCTTTGCAACGTCAAATCTCTCCACGCCGTCCAGGCGCACAACGGGAATTTCGCCGAGCGTTGAGGCGGTGAGACGATATGTGTCGGTTTTTACCATAAAAATGCCCTCGTATATTGAAAATTGCACTTGCTTTGTTGGAAGAATTTTGTTATAATAATAATGCTTCGGTCTGGGGATATTATAACGCATTTCCGACCGTATTGCAAGAGCCGGAGGATTCAAAAAAATGGAACAGATATATACAATACCCGTCAACGAGGCGTTCGAGGCCGCGGCAGCCGACCATTCGCTCGGCTGCCCGATATGCGCGCTGTACAACCGCCTCGAGGAAAACGAGCTCGAGCTGATACTCGGCGCTTCCATGATGGAGCCCGACGTCAGAATTCAGACCAACAAGGAGGGCTTCTGCCGCACGCATTACGACATGATGATGGGGCGCAAGAACCGCCTCGGCATGGCGCTGACGCTCGAGAGTCACCTCGACGAGCTGCGCGGGCAGATAAAGCTCGGCACTCTGCTGCCGACTGACCCCGCCGGACGAGCCGTCGGTCGCATCGAGAGCCTTGAGGACAGCTGCTACGTCTGCCGCCGCATTGACTACCACTTCCAGCGCATGATGGACACCGTCGTGCTGCTGTGGGACAGCGACGAGAGCTTCCCCGAAAAGCTGCGCGGGCAGCCCTGTTTCTGTCTGCCGCACTACCGGCTGCTCCTGACGCACGCCCGAGCGCGCCTGCAAAAGAAAAAGTACGCCGCCTTCGCGCGCGAGTGCGCGGGCGTGGTAGAGCCCTACTTTGACGAGCTGCGCGGCGACGTCAGCTGGTTCTGCAAAAAATTCGACTACCGCTACGCCGACGAGCCGTGGAACAACTCCCGCGACGCCGTCGAGCGCGCCATAAAGTTTCTGCGCGCCGATCTGCATACTCCGCCCGCAGGCAGAAAGGATAAACAATAATGCTTGATCTTCTCGAGCTGCACAAATACTTCATCTGCAAGCACCTGCGCCCCGGCGACAACGCCGTCGATTTCACCAGGGGCAACGGACACGACACCGAATTTCTCTGCCGCACCGTCGGCGAGAGCGGTCACGTCTGGGCGTTTGACATACAGCGGCAGGCGGTGGAGTCGACGGCGGCCAACCTCGCCGCGTCGGGCTGTCCGCAGGTCTATACGCTGATAAACGACTCGCATCACAACGTCAAAAAATACGTCGACGTCCCCATCAGGGCGGGCATGTTCAACCTCGGCTACCTGCCGGGCGGCGACAAACGCATAACCACGCTGCGCACGACCACCATGCCCGCCGTCGAGGCGGCGCTCGATCTGCTCGCACCCGACGGAATACTCTGCATCGCCGTCTATCCGGGGCACGCCGAGGGCGAGGCCGAGGGCAAAATGCTGGCCGAGTACCTTTCGACGCTCCCGCGCTGGCAGCTGTGCGCCACCCAGATACGCATTCTCAACTCGCCGACCTCGCCGTATTTTATCATTGTCGAAAGAAAGGCAGACGTATGAAACCCGCAGACAGCGTCAGACGCTTCTGGAGCCGCCTCGGCAAGCGCCAGAGGGTTGGTGTTGCCGTGGTGGCCGTCATGCTGCTGGCGGCGATTGTGGCAGCATTCGCGATAACGGCCGCGCGCCCGCGCGTCAACACGAGCGCTTTCAGAGTTTATTTTGACGAGCGCAAGACGGTTGCATATAATAATACCGTGCGGGGCGGCGTCGTTTACATCAACGCCTTCGACCTCGCCGAATACTGCGACCTCACGGTCGGCGGCGACACCTCGCGCCTGCGGCTTTACGCCTCGGAGGGCGAGTATGCCGACTTTGTCCCCGGCTCGGCGACGGCGTCGCTCGGCGGGGTTAAGGTGCTCATGCCGGGCCCGGCCTGCTACGACCACGACGCGCTGTGGATACCCTGCGAATTTGTCAACAGCAACTTCAATTTTGTCAGCATAGTGATTGACACGGAATACAACAAGCTGTCCGTGTGGAGAGACGAGGCCGAGGGGAGCACGACCACCTCGCCGGTATACCGCGCGGTGACGTTCCTGCGCTCGGGCACGACGCCGGGAGCCGACACCACACCCGGACATAGAGAGGACATTGACGTTATGATAAGCTCATACACCTTCAAGACCGACATTTCGGCCTACAAGAAATATCTCGACCCGCGCGACCCGTCCATGCTCGTGCTGGCGAACAAGGTGCACAGGCTGGGCGCCGACTACGTGCCGGGAACGCTTGCGACGCTCGACACGTTGCTGACGATATACGGCGGGGTCAAGCAGCTGGAGCAGACCGCCGCGGGCGCACTGACCGCCCTGATGCAGGAGATGCGCGCGGCCGGGTACGGCGACATATACGTCACGAGCGCCTACCGCGACTACGCCTACCAGCAGGCGCTGTTTTCGACCTACATCAACCGCGAGATGTCCGCCGATCCGTCATTGGACTACGAGGCGGCGCGTCGGCGCGTGCTTGAATACTCCGCCGAGCCGGGCACAAGCGAGCACCAGACGGGGCTATGCGTTGATTTCATCGCCGTCGGCATGACCGACCTCGACGAGACGTTCGCGGCGCAGCCCGTCTACTCGTGGCTGTGCGACAACGCCTACAAGTTCGGATTTATTCTGCGCTACCCCGCCGACAAGGTCTCGGTGACGGGCTACAGCTACGAGCCGTGGCACTACCGTTTTGTCGGCCAGAAGGCCGCCGCCGAAATGAGACTGTCGGGGGAGTGTTTGGAGGAATATCTCGGGTGAGGGGTGTACTATTGCAATCAATGAAGTGCGGCAGCACTTCGTTGATGTTGCACGTATGCTGTTAAAAGAGTTCTTTAGCCCCGAGGGCGCACGCCGTGGCGAATTCCGACGTGTTCGAGGTATACTCGCCGAACGTCTGCGGGACGTTAAGAACTGTACTTTTCTGCCGCGAGCAGAAAAGTACCAAAAGAGTCGCCCCAGAGAGGGCTAACCTACGGTTCGCCCCCTCTGGACTCCCCCACTCCCGTGATGCTTCATGGGGACGGGCTCACCCTTGCCGAAGTCAGCATCCGGCGGAAAGACGCCTTTCG
>CAVIBA010000151.1:0-4089 GCA_963640785.1 Bulleidia sp. | reverse complement strand
AATGCGCTCATATCTCATGATGCCGAAATACCACTTGGGCGGCAGGAAAACATAGAACAGCCGCGAGCCGTCCAGCGGCGGGATGGGAATCAGGTTGAACACGGCGAGCGTGATATTCATGTAGGTTGCGTAGTAGCAGAACATGTAGAGTAGCTCGAGATAAATATTCTGACCGTGCCAGAAAACAAATATCAGCCGTATAAAAAGCACGTTTACAAAAGCCAGAATAAGATTTGACAGCGGCCCCGCAGCAGCGGAAAGCGCCATGTCGCGGCGCGGTTTTCTGAAATTCCGCGTGTTTATCGGCACAGGTTTTGCCCAACCGAAGCCAGCAATCAGCATGCATATAAAGCCGACGGTGTCAAGATGCTTTGCCGGGTTAAGGGTTAGTCTGCCGAGGTTGTGAGCCGTTGGATCGCCGAGCTTCCAGGCGACAAAGCCGTGCGCGGTCTCATGGACGGACAACGAAAATAGTCCGATTATTATGAGAAACAGTATCTGAACCGTCAAAAAGACAGGATCAGTGCCGCTCGTGAAGCTGCGAATTATGTTAAATAGCATTATTCAGTTCCTTTCAGAAATGTGGGCGGCGTCGAGAATGGCGCGCCACAGCGCGTCGCGCCCCTCGCCGTTGTGCGACGAGAAGGGAATCACGCGAGCACCCGAGGCAAGTTCGTGGCCTTCGATTTCTGGTATGGCACGGGCGCGCTCGGTTTTGTTCAGCTTATCTGTCTTAGTGAGGACTATTATATAAGGGAGCCCGGACTGACGCAGATAATCAAGCATCATGGCGTCGTCCGCCGTGATGCCGACGCGGCAGTCGACAAGCTGGACGACAAGGCGCACAAGGTCGAGATTCGGATTCTTGGTGAAATACCCGTCCGTCAGAAACGACCACTTCTGCTTGTCTTCCTGAGGGCGGCGGGCGAAGCCGTAACCCGGCAGGTCGACCAAAAACAGCTTTTTGTCTATGTCGTAGAAATTTATGGTGATGGTCTTCCCGGGGGATGAGCTGACGCGCGCTAAGCTTTTGCGCCCGAGCAGCGTGTTTATCAGCGAGCTTTTCCCGACGTTTGAGCGCCCCGAGAAGGCAATCTGCGGCACTGGGTCGGTGGGGAACTGACGGATATATCCTGCGCTTATGCGCAGTGTGATGTTGTTGAGATTAAGCGCCATAATGGTCTCCGTTTACGGTGTTGTGTGTTACGTGCGCTATATTCGACAGAGCATCCGGTACCGTTTCCGAGTGGGACATTGTCATCCCAGGGAGCGACAGTGCGTCGTCAGCCAGTGCGACGTCGAGAACCCTGGATACGTTTGAGACGGGGATGAACTCGATGCTCTCGCGGACGGTCGGATCGATTTCCTCGAGATCAGGAACGTTCTGCTCGGGGATAATGACGGTGAGCACGCCCGCGTTGTAGGCTGCGAGCGTCTTTTCCTTTAGGCCGCCGATGGGGAGAACCTTGCCGAGCAGCGTGACCTCGCCCGTCATGGCGATGTCGCGGTGCACCGGACGCCCGGTCAGCGCGCTGACCAGTCCCGTCACCATAGTGACGCCGGCGGAAGGGCCATCCTTGGGGACAGCGCCCTCGGGCGCGTGGATGTGAATATCCTTTGTTTTGTAGAAATCATGCGGAATGCAGTATTTGTCGGCCACATAGCGGACGTAGCTGACCGCTATCTGCGCCGATTCCTTCATGACGTCGCCGAGCGAGCCGGTGAGCTCGATCTTGCCGGTGCCGTCGAGCACTGCAACCTCGATTTTGAGCAGGTCGCCGCCGACTTCCGTCCACGCCAGACCGTTCACCACGCCGACTTCGTCCTCCGCGTCAATGCGCTCGCCCGTGAATTTACGGACTCCGAGGTATGTCGGCAGGTCGTCACGGTCAATGACGACGCGCGGAATTTTCTCGGTCACAATGCGCTTTGCGGCTTTGCGGCAGAGCGCGGCGATGTCGCGCTCGAGGTTGCGCACGCCTGCCTCACGCGTGTAGGACGCTATCACGTCTTCGAGCGCCGCGTCGGTGATGCGCGCCATGCGGCGGTTGAGCCCGTGACGGGCAAGCTGCTTACCGAGCAGGTGATGCTTTGCGATGCACAGCTTTTCGGCCGGGGTATAGGTATGTAGCTCTATAACCTCCATGCGGTCGAGAAGGGGGCGGGGAATTGTGTCAAGCGTGTTTGCGGTCGTGATGAACAGACACTCCGACAGATCGAATGGTAGCTCGATAAAGTGGTCACGGAAGGTCTTGTTCTGCTCGGGATCGAGCACCTCGAGCAGCGCCGAGGAGGGATCGCCGTGCGCGTCGCGCGTCAGCTTGTCGACCTCGTCGAGAAGAATCAGCGGGTTACGAACCTTGACCTGCGCCATGGCCGCCATTATGCGTCCCGGCATAGCTCCGATGTAGGTTTTGCGGTGACCGCGGATGTCGGCCTCGTCGCGCACGCCGCCGAGCGACACGCGGACGTACTTGCGCCTGGTCGCCTTGGCTATCGAAGCCGCAACAGAGGTTTTGCCCGTTCCGGGAGGGCCGACAAGACAGATAATCTGGCTCTTGAGCTCAGGCATCAGCTGCTTGACGGCAATAAATTCGAGTATGCGCTCCTTGACCTTTTCAAGGCCGTCATGGTCGGCGTCGAGTATCTTGCGCGCCGTCTCGACGTTGGCACGCTCGCGCGTCGTCTTGTGCCACGGCAGATCGAGAACGGTCTCGAGGTAGGTGCGTATCACGCTCGCCTCGGCCGAGCCGAACGGAACCTTGGACAGCCGATCGTTTTCCTTGAACAGCTTTTCCTCGACCTCCTTTGGAAGGTTCGCGGTCAGTATCTGGTTGTAAAACTCTTCGTTTTCGTTGTCGCCCTCGCCGAGCTCGTCCTCAATTACTCTGATCTGCTCGCGCAGATAGTAGTCGCGGCGCTCGCGGTTGAGGTGATCCTGAACCTTTGCGTGAATGTCAAACTCGCAGGCGAGCAGCTCGCGCTCCTCCTCGAGCAACTCCGCGACCAGTTTCAGCCGCTCGAGCGGCCCGAACTGCTCGAGCACGGCCTGCTTATCCTCGTTCCGGATGAGAAATCCGGAGGCGACGTAGTCGGCGAGCATTGAAGGATTCTTGATTGCCTTTGCCGCCGTGAATATCTCCTTCGAGATGTGCGGCAGAAACTGCTGTGCCGAATCCAGCACCGACAGCACCTCGCGCATGTACGCTTCGGTTTTTATGTCGGTGTCGTCGAGGTAGAGGCTCTTGCATATGAGGTCGGCGGAGATGTAGTCGCCGTCGGCACGATAGCTGACAACGCTCGCGCGGCTGATACCGACGAAGGTGAGCTGCATATTGCCGTCCGGCGTGCGGATGGCGTTTTTGATTTTGGCGGTTGTGCCGATGTAGCACAGGCAGTCTATCTGCGGTGCGCCCTCACAGGGGCGCTTGAGAGTTACCAAAAATATTTTATGCCCGGAGACAGCCGCGGCCTCTGCGGCGGCAATGCTTACGCGGTCTGTTATTTCAATGCTTGTGGATATGGACGGAAACGCCACGGCGTCCCGCAGTACAACGACAGGGAGCGTTGCTTCCGAAACTTTTTCTAAATAACTGGACATGAATGCTTCCTTTCGGGATTAATTGGACAGATAATAAATCTTCAATTTAATATTATAGCACATGGCGTTGAGTTTTTCCACACATTTTAAGAAAATTTCCGAAATAATCGTCTGTCTTACACACGCCGCTCACAAAAGGAGGTGAAAAACAAAAAGCACAACGAGCGATCGTTTATGCGTGTTGATACCATGAGATTGATATTCCGCAAAAACTGATGACCGGTTGTGCATGGGCGCGAGTCTTGCCTTCCTCGCATGTATTTATTATACTACGAAACGTCGGGTTTGTAAATTATTCAAAATGACGATTTTTAGCTAAAAATTTCGTTAAAATAGATACATGGGAGAAAAAAGAATGTCGCAGAATGTCGAATTTGGCTAAAGTGACGGTTTTGCGCCCGAGGACAGCATTTGTAATATTTTTTCGCAAAAATGTACATTTGTCAATGATGTGAGACCAAAAAGTTAAAAAAATAATTGTTAAGTTA
>CAVIBA010000150.1:0-4177 GCA_963640785.1 Bulleidia sp. | reverse complement strand
TAAAGCAGGCCGGCTTAATGCCTTTGAGGAATATGCTGTCCGTATGCTGACAATGAATGTTATGAATGGGGATTACCCCGATGAACTCATCTCTTATTTGAGAGGGATATAGGTCTGTAAATAAATACTTCGAGAAGGAGTAAAAAAGAGCGCAAAAAGGCAAGGCCCCCGAAGAAGTGTCTTTAAAGGTATTCACTGTTTTCTCAAGCAATCTTTTAACACAAAATTTTTAATGCTGTGTGACGGCGCAAGGCTTTTTGTGCCTTTTTGTGCCTTGATGCGCAGCGGAAAGGAATGGTCATAATTATGAAAGCGTTTGAACTCAAATACGGATGCAACCCCAATCAGAAGCCGGCAAAAATATTCATGCAGGACGGCAGCGACCTTCCCATCGAAATACTCAACGGCAAGCCGGGATACATTAACTTTCTCGACGCCTTCAACGCCTGCCAGCTCGTGCGCGAGCTGCGGGCGGAGCTCGGACTGCCGGCAGTTACCTCATTCAAGCACGTTAGCCCCACGTCGGCGGCGGTCGGTATACCGCTTTCCGACAGGCTGAAGCGCGCCTGCTTTGTCGACGACATCGAGGGGCTTGACTCCTCGCCGCTCGCCTGCGCCTACGCCCGCGCCCGCGGAACCGACCGCATGTGCTCCTTCGGAGACTGGGTCGCACTCTCTGACGTGTGCGACGTCACAACGGCCAAAATGATAAAGCGCGAGGTCTCGGACGGAATAATCGCGCCCGGCTACGAGCCCGAAGCGCTCGAAATACTCAAAAGCAAGCGCCACGGCGCTTACAACATAGTCGCCATAGACCCCAACTACGTTCCCGCTCCAGTCGAGCGCAAGCAGGTGTACGGCATAACCTTCGAGCAGGGACGCAATAATTTCGAAATAAACCGCGCGCTGCTCGAAAACATCGTCACCTCTGACAAAAATCTGCCCGAGAGCGCCGTGCGCGACCTCATAATCTCGCTTATAACGCTCAAATATACGCAGTCAAACTCCGTCTGCTACGCTTACGACGGCCAGGCCATCGGCGTCGGCGCGGGACAGCAGTCGAGAATTCACTGTACAAGACTTGCCGGCAGTAAGGCGGACACGTGGTTTCTGCGTCAGCACGAAAAGGTGCTCTCTCTTCCCTTCCGTCACGACCTCGGACGCCCCGACCGCGACAACATCATCGATGGCTACATCAACAAAAACGAGGAGGACGTCTGCGCTGACGGCAACTGGCAGAAATACTTCACTCACCGTCCCGAGCCGCTCACGGCTGATGAAATCCAGAGCTATCTCGCAGGCATCGACGGCGTCTCGCTCGGCTCCGACGCCTTCTTCCCATTCAGCGACAACATAGAGCGCGCACATCGCAGCGGCGTGCGCTACGTCGCCGAGCCCGGCGGCTCGATACGCGACGACGCCGTCATCGACTGCTGCAACAAATACGGAATGGTCATGGCATTCACCGGAATGCGGCTGTTCCACCATTGATTTTACGCCACGACAGATGAGAAAGGTGGTTCGCTCATGAAAATTCTTGTAGTCGGCGGAGGAGGACGCGAGCACGCGATAATAAAAAAGCTGCGCGAGAACCCATCGGTCGAAAAAATATATGCGCTCCCCGGCAACGGCGGCATAGCTTCCGATGCCGAGTGCGTTTCGATAGGCGCGTGTGAGATAGACAGGATAGTCGATTTTGCCGCGCGTGAGAAGGTAGACTTTGCTGTCGTCGCACCGGACGACCCGCTGGTGCTCGGCTGCGTCAACAGGCTGGCAGAGGTCGGTATTCCTGCATTCGGCCCGCGCGCCAACGCTGCAATCATCGAGGGCAGCAAGGCGTTCGCCAAAAACCTCATGAAAAAGTACGGTATCCCCACCGCCGCGTACGAGATATTCGATGATCTCGACGTCGCGCTTTCATACATCGAAACCGCGCCGATTCCAGTCGTCGTAAAGGCCGACGGACTGGCGCTCGGCAAGGGCGTCACTGTCGCTATGACGCGTGACGAGGCAAGAGCTGCCGTCACCGACGCGCTGGCATACAAAAAGTTCGGGCACAGCGGCGAGCGCATCGTCATCGAAGAATACCTTGAGGGGCCCGAGGTGTCTGTGCTCGCCTTCACGGACGGCACGACGGTAAAGCCCATGGTCTCCTCCATGGATCACAAGCGCGCCCGCGACAATGACGAGGGGCCAAATACCGGCGGCATGGGTACCATAGCCCCCAACCCGTTTTACACCGAGGACGTCGCCCGCCGCTGCATGAGCGAAATATTTCTGCCGACCGTGCGCGCGATGAGCGCCGAGGGGCGTCCGTTTTGCGGCTGTCTTTACTTCGGCCTTATGCTGACGCCGACAGGCCCGCGCGTAATCGAGTATAACTGCCGCTTCGGAGACCCAGAGACGCAGGTCGTATTGCCGCTGCTTGAGAGCGACCTGCTCACCGTCATGCAGGCGACCGTCAACGGCACGCTTGCCGACACCGAGGTGAAGTTCCGTGGCGGCGCTGCCTGCTGCGTCATAATGGCATCGGACGGCTACCCCATCTCTTACAAAAAAGGGTTTGAGATAATTGTTCCGGCCGAGCTTCGCGACTCGGTATACGTCGCCGGAGCACGGCTTGAGAACGGCCGCCTTATGAGCGACGGCGGGCGCGTGCTCGGCGTCACCGCGACGGCGGACACACTGTCGGACGCCATCCACACCGCATACGGGCGCGTGGATAAAATCTCATTCGAAAACGCATATTACAGAAAAGATATTGGCCGCAAGGCGCTTGAATCCATGGAGGGCCGATAATGGTTTACAGAGTATATGTTGAAAAAAAACCGGCGCTTGCCGCCGAGGCCACAGCCCTGCGCGACGAGGTCGTCTCCCTGATCGGCATTCATTCGCTTGAGCGCGTCCGCATCCTCAACCGCTACGACGCTGAGAACATCCCCACCGAGCTTTTTGATTACGCCAAAAAGGCGGTTTTTTCCGAACCACAGCTCGACATTGTCAGCAACGGCTTTGACGCCGGTGAGGGCAAAGTCTTCGCCGTCGAATATCTGCCGGGGCAGTTCGACCAGCGAGCCGACTCCGCGGCACAGTGCATACAGATAATCTCCTGCGCCGAACGTCCGCTTATACGCACCGCAAAGGTCTATATTCTGTACGGCGAGCTTTCCGGGGAGGACGTCAACCGCATAAAAAAGTATGTAATAAACCCGGTCGAGGCGCGCGAGGCGGCACTCGGGCTGCCCGAAACGCTGAAAACTGACTACACTATCCCCACGAGCGTCAAAACTCTTGACGGCTTCACTTCGCTTGACCGCGCCGGGCTTGATGCGTTCATATCCGAGAACGGTCTTGCCATGGATCACGACGACATCGCTTTCTGCCAACAGTATTTCATCTCCGAGCACCGCGAGCCCACTATTACGGAAATACGCATGATCGACACCTACTGGTCCGATCACTGCCGCCATACTACCTTCCTGACCGTAATAGACAACGTCACTTTTGAGGACGAGCTGCTCGAGCGCACATACGAAGATTACCTCGCACTGCGCCGCTCGCTCGGAAGAACCAATCCCGTCTGCCTC
The DNA here is from genome assembly GCA_963640785.1 of Bulleidia sp. GTDB lineage: Bacteria > Bacillota > Clostridia > Oscillospirales > CAG-272 > UMGS1002. The sequence goes on along the minus strand of CAVIBA010000150.1, from coordinate 590 downwards.
ATGGACATCGCAACCATCGCCGTCAGGGCGCTGCGCCGCGACGGCAGGCTCGACAGGCTCGACGAGAGCGAGGAGATCAACGCCTGCACCGTGAAAATTCAGGTTGAAGTCGACGGCGTAAGCGAGCCGTGGCTGCTGCTCTTCAAAAACGAAACCCACAATCACCCGACCGAAATTGAACCCTTCGGCGGCGCCGCGACCTGCATAGGCGGCGCAATCCGCGACCCGCTCTCCGGTCGTTCATACGTCTACGGCGCTATGCGTGTCACAGGCGCGGCCGATCCGCTGCGTCCCATAAGCGAGGCCATCAAGGGCAAGCTGCCACAGCGCAAAATAGTTACAACCGCGGCGGCGGGTTACTCGTCGTACGGCAACCAGATCGGCCTTGCGACCGGCATCGTCGACGAGATTTATCACCCCGGCTACGCCGCAAAGCGCATGGAAATCGGCGCTGTCATCGCGGCAACTCCTGCCTGCAACGTCCGCCGCGAGACGCCGCTCCCCGGCGACATAGTTATACTGCTTGGCGGCGCTACCGGCCGCGACGGCTGCGGCGGCGCGACGGGTTCGTCCAAATCGCACACCGAGAA
>CAVIBA010000149.1:0-4297 GCA_963640785.1 Bulleidia sp. | reverse complement strand
TAACTTAACAATTATTTTTTTAACTTTTTGGTCTCACATCATTGACAAATGTACAGCGCAAAAAACATCAAAGTTGGCAAAACCATTGATTTCCGGCGCGAAAAGTGGTAGAATACCAGTTGACTTTACCACCCAAGGAGGAAACTATGAAGCTGATAAGACGCTTCGTCCACTATTACAAGCCCCACCGCCGTATGTTCTTTCTCGACATGCTGTGCTCGCTGCTCGTGGCGGTCGCGGATCTGTTCTACCCCATGATAACCAAAAACATAATAAACGACTACGTCCCGAATCAGCGTCTGCGGCTGCTGCTCGTCTGGGTGGGCGTGCTACTCGGCATTTACATCGTCAAGTGCCTGCTGAATTACGTCATCTCCTACTACGGTCACACCGTCGGCGTCCGCATGCAGGCGGACATGCGCCGCGACCTCTTTGATCATCTCGAGAAGCTGCCGTTTTCCTATTTTGACGAAAACAAGTCCGGCGCGCTCATGTCGCGGCTGACAAACGACCTCTTCGAGGTCTCCGAGCTCGCCCACCACGGTCCCGAAAATCTGTTTTTAGCGACAATAATGTTCATCGGCTCCTTCATCCTGCTCATGAACATCTGCGTCCCGCTGACGCTGATAATATTCTGCGTCGTGCCCTTCATCATATTCTTCGCCTTCAGAATGCGCAAAATGATGAATACGGCCTTCCGCCGCAGCCGCGAGCAGATCGCCGAGATAAACGCCGACATCGAAACCGCTATCGCCGGCATACGCGTCACCCGTGCCTACACCGCCGAGCAGACCGAGCGCGAAAAGTTCGGTCGCGAGAACCGCAAATTCGTGCTCTGCCGCGCGTTTGCCTACAAGGCGATGAGCATTTTCCACTCCGGCATGACGATGCTCACCGACCTGCTCTATCTCGTAGTCCTGACGGCGGGCGGCCTGTTCTTCTTTTACGGCAAAATCGACATCGGCGAGTTCACCGCCTATCTGCTCTATATTTCGCTGTTTCTCGACCCCATCAAGCGATTCATCTCGCTGTTTGAACAGATGCAGGAGGGCATGACGGGCTTCCGGCGCTTCGTCGAGATAATGGACACCCCCGCCGAGGTTGACGAGGAGGGTGCCGAGGAGTTCGGCGAGCCCGAGGGCGAGATTGTTTTCGAGAACGTTTCGTTCGCCTACCGTCCCGAGCCGGGCGTAGAGGAGCGCGAGGTAGTCCACGACATGACGCTGACCATCCCGAAGGGCAAAATGGTGGCGCTTGTCGGCCCGTCCGGCGGCGGAAAGACCACCATATGCAACCTCATCCCGCGCTTCTATGAGCTGAACTCCGGCCGCATAACCATAGACGGCAAGGACATCCGCCGCCTCACGCGGCGCTCGCTGCGCTCTGCTATCGGTATAGTCTCGCAGGACGTCTTTCTGTTCAACGGCACCATCCGCGAGAACATAGCCTACGGCTCTCCCGACGCCACCGACGAGCAGGTTATCGACGCGGCGCGCAAGGCCAACATACACGACTACATCCAGACGCTTGAGAAGGGCTACGACACAAACGTCGGCGAGCGCGGCGTCAAGCTGTCGGGCGGACAGAAGCAGCGCATTTCCATCGCGCGCGTCTTTCTGAAGAACCCCTCCATCCTGATACTCGACGAAGCGACCAGCGCGCTCGACAACGCCACCGAGATGCAGGTGCAGGCCGCCCTCGACGAGCTGACGCGCGGGCGCACCGTCATAGTCGTGGCGCACCGGCTCTCCACCGTGCGCGGCGCCGACGAAATCGTCGTGCTGACCGACCGCGGAATAGTCGAGTCCGGCACGCATGACGAGTTGCTTGCAAAGCCCGACGGCGTCTACCGCGAGCTTTATTCCTATCAGTTCAGATAATCAATCCGGCCATAGTAGTGCCGAAAAAACACAAACCCCGTCGGAGGGCGTTGCCCTCCGACGGGGTTGTTTCGTCCGTTTCAACGCGGCATTACGCCCTGATACTGCCGTCACCACCCATCATCGCGGTCATCTCCTCAATGCGCTCGAGCGGAAACGGCGGCGCGCAGAGCGGCTTCATGGCAATGCTCATGAGCTTCATGGGGTTGTCGTCCGCCGCCACGCGGTTGGAGCTGAGCGCGCCGCAGCGCGTGCAGCGGTGAATTATCGCCCACACGCCGCCCTTGCGTACCCGGACCGCCATCGGCTCCATAATGCCGCCGCAGTCCGAGGCGCGGTCATTCCGGCGCTTATCTGAACTCGCGCCCCTCGTCGTCAAGCACTCGCTCGCGCACTATCGAGCAGGACTCGACCGTCGGGTCGCCGCAGAGTATTCCGAGGCGCTCGCGGAGCACGCCGACGATGGACGTCGGGTTGAGATTATCATCCTGCCCGCTGGCAAGGCGTGCGCGCAACAGCAGCACGCCGTCCTCGGACGCGCAGTCAACTTGACTTATCATGGGTATGATATTGACCTGCTTGTACCCCGACTTTGAGCGCTTGGTGATAATAAGCTCCCCGCCGCTAAGCAGCTTTGTGGCCGCCGCGGCCATGGCCGCGTCAGCCCCTGCGGTAACGATGCGGAAAGTGTAGTCCGCGGCGGCGATGTCGGAAAATTTGAGCACCGGAGCCCCGACGCTGAGTACGCACATCTCGTCCGTCAGCTTGGCATTGAGCATATCGCGTACGGCGAGGTCGGAAATGTCGCGGTCAAGCCGCAAGTCTAACATTTCGCACTCGCTCTCGACGCCGACGGGCAGCGGCAGTCCGAACACCAGCTTTGGGTGCGGATTGAAGCCCTTTGTGTACCACACCGGCAGCCCGGCGCGCGCGAGGATGCGCCCCATCGTGCGCTGAAGGTCGAGGTGCGATATGTACTGGAGCCGCCCCGCCTTGCGGAAGAATATCCGGACGGTCTTGGGCGGGTCGAGAAAGGGCAGCGCGCGGATCTGCTCATCCGTCAGTATCTCGCGCGGCGGCGCCATGTGAAACTCGCGCGACGCGCTGTCGGTACCGTTATTTATCGTCTGCATTTTTAACCTTCGGACAGCAAATGCCCTTTCCTCCTAACTTATTCGCCCCGCAGCCCGAGCAGGCCTCGCGGCAGTTGGGCGTTGTCTTGCCCTCGTGGGCGCGGTGGCGCTCACGGAGCAGAAATTCCTTTGTGACGCCGCAGTCGATGACGTCCCACGGCAGCACCTCGTCCTCGCCGAACTCGCGGTTGGCATAGAAGCGGTCGTCAAGACCCAGCTTCGGGAAGAGCGCCATCCAGCGGTCATAGTCGAAGAACTCGTCCCACGCGTCGAAGCGGAAGCCCTGACGCTGCGCCTCCTCAAGCAGCGCGCCGAGCCGTCTGTCGCCACGCGCCAGCACCGCCTCGATGTGAGACGTGCTCGCACCGTGATACTGGTACTTTATGCGGCGGTCGGTTATGCAGCTGCGCAGATACGTCTGCTTTTCCTCAAGCATCTCGGGCGTATCGGCGGGCTCCCACTGAAACGGGGTGAATGGCTTGGGAATAAAGTTCGAAACGCTGACCGTCACCTGCGGCTGTCTGCCGCGGACGCGTCCCGGCGAGCGGAAGTAGGCCTCAATAACATCGCGCGCGGTGTTGGCTATGCCCTCAAGATCCTCGTGCGTCTCGGTCGGCAGCCCCTGCATAAAGTACAGCTTGACCGACGTCTTGCCGCCCTCGAACGCCACGCCGACGGCGTTCAGCAGATCATCCTCGGTGACATTTTTGTTTATGACGTCGCGCAGTCTCTGCGTGCCCGCCTCGGGCGCGAAGGTCAGCGACGACGAGCGCACCGACGCCACGCGCTCCATCAGCTGGCGCGAGAAGCTGTCCACGCGCAGCGACGGCAGCGACAGACTGACCTTTTTGTCATCCGTCCAGGATAGCAGCAGGCGGTCGCACAACTCGGGCAGCCGCGTGTAGTCGCTGATGGACAGCGAGGAAAGCGAAATTTCCTCGTATCCCGTCTGGCTGTAAAGCTCGCGCGCCTGTCTGTCAAGCACCTCGGGCGACTTCTCGCGCACCGGGCGATAGACCATTCCCGCCTGGCAGAACCGGCAGCCGCGTATGCAGCCGCGGCAGGTCTCGAGCATTATGCGGTCATGCACCGTCTCGATATAGGGCATGACGACGCGTCCGGGGAAAATAGCGGTGTCCATGTCCGTCATTATGCGCTTGACTATGCGCGGCGGGATGTCGTCGTATTTCGGCGTGTAGGCGCGGACGGTGCCGTCGTCGTTGTAGCTGACCTCAAACAGCGAGGGAACGTAAAGTCCGCTGATGGTGCGGGCGGCCTCGTGCA
>CAVIBA010000148.1:0-4317 GCA_963640785.1 Bulleidia sp. | reverse complement strand
TTTTCCGTCATATTTCACAAAAATTCTTGCCTGTAGCGCTGCTACAGCCTGCGAACTTTTGTTTCATCTGACGAAAAATCTGACTGCGCAATTGCACCATCGGAATTACGCGGTGAAGCCTTAATTATAGCGCAGGTGAATATGCAATACGCCCACGCTTACCCCTTCACCTTTTTAGCATACTCCGCCGCTGCGGTCTCGGTCTTGTTGTCGGCCGGGACGTAGTAGTGTCGATCGGCTAAATCGTCCGGCAGATATTGCTGCTTTACGTAGTGCCCCGGATAGTCGTGCGGGTACTTGTAGCCCTTGAAAAGCGGGCTTTGCAGATGCGGCGGGATGGCAGTCCCGAGCCCGCGCCGGATGTCCTCGTGCGCCGCCGCCGCGGCCTTGTAGGCCGAGTTGGACTTGGGCGAGGTCGCCAGCAGGACGGTCGCATTGGCAAGCGGTATCTGCGCCTCCGGCATGCCGAGCTCGCGCGCCGACATACAGCAGGCGTACGTCACCGACGCCGCCAGCGGATAGGCCAGCCCTATGTCCTCGCTCGCGATGACCTGGAGCCGCCGACAGACTGACAAAAGCTCGCCCAGCTCGAGCAGCTTGACCATGTAAAACACCGCCGCGTCCGGGTCAGAGCCGCGAATGGACTTCTGAAGTGCCGACAGCAGATCGTAGTGCGTGTCGTCGTTGAAATTGCCGACGCCGGTGCAGAAGCTGTCGATGTTCTCACGCGTGATGACCTTGTCAGAGGAGTAATAAGCGTTCTCGAGCAGGTTGATCGAACGACGCACGTCCCCGCCCGACATGCGGCCGATGTAGCGCAGCGTCTCCTCGTCGGCAGTCTTGCTCTGCGCCGACGACTCGTTCATGTACCCGAGCGCCCGACCAAGCGCCCGCGCGATCTCCTCGGGACTCACCGGCTTGAATTCAAACAGGCTCGAACGCGAAATTATGGCATTGTAAACGTAAAAATGCGGGTTTTCCGTCGTTGAGGCGATGAGAGTGACCCGCCCGTCCTCAATGTACTCGAGCAGCGACTGCTGCTGCTTGCGGTTGAAATACTGTATCTCGTCGAGGTAGAGCAGAATTCCGCCCGCGCCGAACAGATTGTTGGTCTGGCTCATTATGTCCTTGACGTCGGACAGCGAGGCCGTCGTGGCGTTGAGGCGGTAGAAGGCCATGTCGGTTTTGGCCGCGATGATGGACGCCGCCGTCGTCTTGCCCGTGCCGGGAGGGCCGAAAAATATCATATTTGTCAGTCGCCCTCCCTCTATCATGCGGCGGATAACGCCGCGCTCGCCGAAAAGATGCGGCTGACCTACAAGGTCGCAAAAATCCTTCGGCCGAAGCAGGTCGGCAAGCTGTGTGTTCTTCATGTGACACCTCACAAACTTAAACTACCATAATTATACCACTTTCAGCACCAATGTTCAAGTGCCAGTTGCGCCATACTTGAAAATGACGCGCGGTGTGGTATAATTCTGCGCAGAGAGATTTTTCGGAGGCGAGGGTCAGGGTCTGCATCGACATCGATTTTTTGTCCGGCGGGCTTATCGGTGTCCACCCCTGCGACAACACCGCGACGGTCTGGCTGCGGACTGAGGAGCTGATCGCCATCCTACGCGAGCACGGAAACGAAGTGGTGGCGGAGCAGCTCTGATCGTTTTTGCTGTGCGGTGAGGCGTTTCTAAAAGGTCTTGCGGCACCGAAAAAATTTTTGAAAAATTTCGAAAAAAGTGTTGACAAAGCAAGACCTTTATGTTATAATCTATCACGTCGCCGATACGAGTCGGCACGTCGGGAGCATAGCTCAGCTGGGAGAGCACCTGCCTTACAAGCAGGGGGTCGTAGGTTCGAGCCCTGCTGTTCCCACCAAAGATCCGGCCCGGTAGCTCAGTTGGTTAGAGCGCCAGCCTGTCACGCTGGAGGTCGTGGGTTCGAGCCCCATCCGGGTCGCCACAGCAGCCCTTGCTGTACGCCTCTGTAGCTCAGTTGGTAGAGCAGGGGACTGAAAATCCCCGTGTCGTTGGTTCGATTCCGACCGGAGGCACCATTCCGCGGATTTAGCTCATTTGGTAGAGCGCCACCTTGCCAAGGTGGAGGTGGCGGGTTCGAGCCCCGTAATCCGCTCCAAAACGCGGGTACGAATAATACTTATTCGTACCCGTTTTTATCAAAGACGGCGCCATAGCCAAGCGGTAAGGCAGAGGTCTGCAAAACCTTCATCCCCGGTCCGATTCCGGGTGGCGCCTCCAAGTGTTCCGGTCTTAAAAGATGCCGGTCGAAAAACCCGAGATTTTCTCGGGTTTTCTTCGTTTTTCTCCGTTTTCCTCGCTTTTTCAAAATTCGACTTAAAGCAAAAACAAAAAGATGCCAAATACCGATTTCGACCTTCCTTCCGGAATCGGACTGGCGAACGACCATTTCAGGGCGGTTTTCAGAGAGTTTTTTCTCTCCGAAAACCGCCCTTTTTTCGTTTTCTTCAAAAAATAATTGTTAAATAATTGTGTTCACGAAAGGAGGTATCCGGGATCGCCTACCAATACAAAAAAGAAGATTGCAACTGCCGTTACCACGATATTGCTGCGTTAGTGACGTTGATAGACGCCCATTGGGGATAAGAGGTCGATGCTCCCAAATAAGTAATACTAAGCACTGTGGACGAAATTCCCAATGTGGTGTCCTGACCATTGTTGCTCATATCGTTCCAAGAATAAGTCTCCCGCCAGTCTTTATTTACCTGATGTGCAGTAACATACATACCGCCTGTAACGCCGGCATAATAGTAATAAGCCGCTTCTAATCTCGCATCAATTATAGTTGCGCCAACAGGAATTGTGGGCATCGATAAGGATTTGACAAATGCAGTTCTATACAAATTACTTATCCACATCGTTGGCTCATATCCATAATTTGTATCTTTCGTGGTAGAATCCGTTGCATTAACATATGTATCGAATGTCATACCAGATCCTGAAGAAACAGTTGGATCTATAACAACGGGGAAAACCCTTTCCGATGCGTTAATCCACTCAGCATCAGCTATAATTATAAATTCGTATGTGCAGAGATCAACCTCCTTCAATTGATAGCTGACATTGTAAGAAATATTGCCGTCACTATCATACATATATGGCGTTGGGATTAAATATTTAACATCTCCGGTGAAAGAATCACGAAAATACACCACACCACTATCGTTAAGTTCTGCCACCAAGTTGAGTAACTTGATTTTGAAAGTGTATGTGTAGTTGCTACATCTGCCCCTTACGACTATATTTTCCTTTACATCATTGGAATATAAAACATACTCCAAGTCTACATTGATCCTTACGTCATTGTATTTTATCGTGCTTGTGCTACTATAATTACTTGATTCCTCAATTTTTTTAGAAATACGATTGGAAAAGAGAAGGTTATTGCTTGACTTGGAATTATCAACCGTTGCCACAGAAGCCTCTCCCTTGTCTGGAGAAACAAAAGACATATCAATTATATAGCCGTTCTCACTCAATGTTACCAAACTCGCGGAAGATGAAAATTTAGATGCAAACTTGACACGCGAATCCTTGGTCGCATACATGACTGTCAAACCGGTCTTTTGAGCGAATAAGGTGTTATCAATATTTTGCCATTGTCCACTTGCATCTTTTCTGTGGACAGGACGACTATATGTAACAGCTTGATATGTCCCGTCACCCATATCAAAATGTTTTGTGGTTTCTGTTCGAAGTTCCGCTATTTCTGATTGTTTTATGCTCTCTTTTTCTTCATCTTGCGAACCGGTTGCTGGAATTGATTCATGTGCCTCGGTTGTGGTTAAATCTACAGGTCTTTCTGTGTCAACCCCTTGTGCAACAGCCGCAAGAGGGATTGTTGTAAAAATAAGCGCAATGATCAAGAACAACGAACAAACATGCTTAATACTTATTTTCGTTTTCATTCAAAACTCTCTTTCGTTATCAATATATCGTTATACTAACCCAATACCGTGTCTGCATATAGAGTTCAGCCTATATGCTCGCAATAACGAAAGAGCAGAGGGCATCTGCGGTCGGTGAACGGGTGAACACATTGATTGCATCTCTTCATCATAAGGCAATCCCTCCTTGAAAAATGATAGTCAATAAAACAGCGCATAAAGACAGGCAGACAACAGTCCCCACTATCTTTATGCGCTTATGATTTTTGCCAAATAGTCTCGCCCGGACACCTCGCTTCCAAGCGAGAACAACTCAGCAACAATACACATCACTGCACATTGCTTGCGGGGTTGTTGTTCATTTTCTTTCGGCTATTATATTGCATTTGTATTATATC
>CAVIBA010000147.1:2310-4342 GCA_963640785.1 Bulleidia sp. | reverse complement strand
CTCTATTTTATCACAACTTTATTAACAAAAAGCGAAAGTATCCTCGGTTTCATAGCCCCGTCGATGCCTTTCGCAGAAAGGCAGTTTATACAAATGAAAAAATGTACCGCTTTATTGCTGTTGTTGACGCTCACCGCCGCACTGCTGCTGACGGCATGTGATTCAAATGGCACGAACCCCAACAGCAACGATTATATCTACAGCTTTTCGTACAACGGTGTTTCGATTACACCCGGAGGCTCGTTCGACGAAATAAAGTCGGGGCTCGGTGCGTACACAAGCTACTTTGAGGCGGCTTCCTGCGCCTTTGACGGCAATGACAAGATATACACCTACGGCAGCGTGCAGATAAACGTATCCCCGCTTGCGGGTGTGGACACTATTTATATGGTGACTTTGCTAGACGATTCGCTCGCGACACCGGAGGGAATCCGCGTCGGCAGCACGCGGGATGAGGTCATTGCGGCGTACGGAGACGGCGGCGTTGACAACGGCTCCTCACTGGTTTATGTGGCGGGGCTGACGGAGCTTGTTTTCATACTTCGTGACGGATGCGTGACCTCGGTACAGTACAGAGGGACAGAAGCGGCTATTGCAGACTGAAAATTAGCACTGAAATATAAAAATCGCAAAAAATTAAAAAAAATTTTCAAACCCCCTTGACAAACGGTTCGATTAGTGGTAAATTTATAGCATGGTTTAGCACTTGACTCGCAAGAGTGCTAAACAAAAGCAAAAATCACCGCTGATTGAACCGTTTATGTTTTTGAAAAGGAGGTGCGCGTCATGAAGGGCGATCCGCATGAATTGAGCGAGCGAAAAAAGCTGATACTTAAAGCAATAGTAGACGCGCATATTGAGGGCGGCGAGCCGGTCGGCTCCAAGTACATTCTTGAGAGCCATCAGTTGTCCTGCTCATCGGCTACCATCAGAAATGAGATGGCAGAGCTTGAAGAGATGGGCTACCTCGAGCAGCCTCACACCTCGTCCGGACGCGTTCCGAGCGAGCTTGGCTACCGGTTCTACGTCGACAGCCTCATAGACAGCTACGCAATGACAGCGCGGGAGGTCATGCAGATAAACAATTTGCTGAAAATCAAAATGGGCGAGCTCGACCAGATTCTTGACACTGCGTCAAAGCTGGCAAGCACGCTGACAAATTACACCGGAATCGCAATTCGCCCCAAAGCGGTGTCAGTCGGCTTTGAAAGATTTGAGACCGTCTATATCGACCCGCACAATCTGCTGCTTATAATGATGAACGGTACGACGCTGGTCAAGACACAGAACATCCGTTGCGACGAGCCGGTCGACCCGGAGCTTGTTGCGGCGCTCGGACGAACGCTGAACGAAAACATGGCGGGCTACTCGGCCGGCGAGGTGACGTTCTCGATGATGATGAAGATGGAGGCTGACATGGGCGGCCGCCAAGAGCCGTTGCACACGGCGCTCAAGGTCATTTACAAGGTGACCGGGGAGCTTGACGGCGGTGAGCTCAAGCTGTCGGGACTCAACCGCCTGCTTCAGTACCCCGAGTATTCGGATTCAGAGCAGCTCGGTCAGCTGATCGGCGCGCTTGAGAGCAAGGATGAGATTCTTGATCTCGTCGTCGAGTCGGCGCACACGGGTGACGAGGACAGAGTCAAGGTGGTGCTGGGCTCGGAGAGCTCGGTAAAGGTCATGAATCAGTCGGCCATAGTTTACAAGCAGATAAAGAAAAACGGCAGGACAGTCGGAGCGGTCGGAATCATAGGCCCCTTGCGTATGGACTATGCCAAGGTGCTCGCCACGATAGACAGCCTTGGCGGCAACATTGCCAACCTGCTTGACGACGACACTCAACCTCAGCTGCCGGAGGGCGGCAAAAAGGATGATTAGATATTGTCCTCATAAATCAGCAGAAGAAAGGATGCGCGTTATCAAATGAACGAAGACAACGAAAAGCAGTCGCCGACGGCCGAAAATGACCGTCCGCCCGACACTGAAATAAAGGCAGATGCCGAAAACGCCGCCCCACAGGACGCGGCGGGGG
>CAVIBA010000147.1:0-2300 GCA_963640785.1 Bulleidia sp. | reverse complement strand
GGAGAAGGAAACGAAAGGCGAGAAGAAAAAAATCAAAAAGCTGGAGAGCGAAATCGAGGGACTTCACCGTCAGCTCGAGCGCGCCGAAAAGGCGGCCGCCGAGGCTAACGACAAATACCTCCGCATGCTCGCAGAGTATGACAACTTCCGCAAGCGGTCCCAGAAGGAGCGCGAGGGCTGTTACGCCGACGCTTATTCGGACGCGGTGAGTGCGGTTCTCCCGGTTCTTGACAATCTCGAGCGCGCCGCACATTATTCGGACGCAGAGGCGGTTTCAAAGGGACTTGTGCTTACACTCAAGAGCTTTGAGGAAACCTTCAACAAGCTCGGTATTCACGAAATCGAGGCCGTGGGAAAGCCCTTCGACCCGCAGTTTCACAACGCGGTAATGCACGTTGAGGACGAGAACTACGGTGAGAACGAGATCATCGAGGTTCTTCAGAAGGGATATATAAAAGGCGACAAGGTCATAAGATATGCTATGGTCAAGGTCGCAAACTGAAATCGGTAAAACAAAATCTTAAAATATATTCGGAGGAAATTTATTATGGGAAAAATCATTGGTATAGATCTTGGTACAACAAACTCTTGCGTTGCAGTTTATGAGGGCTCTGAGCCCGTTGTTATCCCCAATCCCGAAGGCGCGAGAACCACACCTTCCGTTGTGGCGTTCTCCAAAACGGGTGAGAGAATGGTCGGTCAGGTTGCAAAGCGTCAGGCTATAACCAACCCCGATCGTACAGTTATCAGTATCAAGCGTGAAATGGGCACTAGTTACACCAAAGAGATAGACGGGAAGAAGTACACGCCTCAGGAAGTCTCCGCTATGATACTTCAGAAGCTCAAGTCCGACGCTGAGGCTTACCTCGGAACAAAGGTAACTGAAGCCGTTATCACCGTTCCTGCTTACTTCACCGACGCTCAGCGTCAGGCTACCAAGGACGCAGGCAAGATTGCGGGACTTGACGTAAAGCGTATTATCAACGAGCCGACTGCCGCTGCTCTTGCATACGGCATGGATAAGGAAATCAACCAGAAGATCATGGTCTTCGACCTCGGCGGCGGCACATTCGACGTGTCACTGCTTGACATTTCCGACGGCGTTTTCGAGGTTCTTGCCACTGCCGGCAACAACCGTCTCGGCGGAGATGACTTTGATGCCCGCATAATCAACTGGATACTCGCAAAGTTCAAGGCTGAGAACGGTCTTGATCTGTCGGGTGATAAGATGGTTATGCAGAGACTTAAGGAAGCTGCAGAAAAGGCAAAGATTGAGCTGTCCGGCATGACCTCCAGTAACATCAATCTGCCCTTCATCACGGCAACTGCCAACGGCCCTCTCCACTTCGAGGCTACGCTGACCCGTGCCGAGTTCAATAAAATCACCGCTGACCTTGTTGACGCCACCATTGATCCGACAAAGCAGGTTCTTTCCGACGCCGGCCTCAAGCCCTCACAGATCGACAAGGTTCTGCTTGTCGGTGGTTCGACCCGTATTCCCGCAGTTCAGGATGCTGTCAAGAACTTCATCGGTAAGGAGCCCTTCAAGGGCATCAACCCCGACGAGTGCGTCGCAATCGGTGCTGCTATTCAGGGCGGCGTGCTGAACAACGAGGTCAAGGATCTGCTGCTGCTCGATGTTACGCCTCTGTCCCTCGGTATCGAGACGCTGGGTGGCGTGTTCACCAAGATTATAGAGCGCAACAAGACTATTCCTTGCCAGGCTAAGCAGGTGTTCTCGACCGCAGCTGACGGCCAGACCTCTGTTGAGATTCACGTCCTTCAGGGCGAGCGCCAGATGGCTGCTTACAACAAGACCCTCGGCCGCTTCAACCTTGACGGTATCCCTGCAGCTCCTCGCGGAGTGCCTCAGATTGAGGTTACGTTCGACATTGATGCCAACGGTATCGTCAGCGTTACCGCGAAGGATCTCGGCACCGGTAAGGAGCAGAAGATAACCATTACATCCTCGACCAACATGTCCAAGGAGGACATCGACCGCGCCGTTAAGGACGCTGAGAGGTTTGCCGACGAGGATAACAAGGCCAAGGAAGCCGTCGATACCAAGAACCACGCCGAGAACCTCATCTTCCAGACCGAGAAGACGCTGAGCGAGCTTGGCGACAAGGTCAGCGAGGAAGACAAGGCTCCCGTCAACGCCGCGCTTGAGACGCTGAAGTCTTCTGTCAACGCAAACGCTGACACCGAGACGCTGAAGGCCAATATCGAGGCGTTGGAGAAAGCGTTCTACGCCATCTCCGAGAAGCTGTATGCGCAGAACGGCCAGGCTGGTGCGCAGG
>CAVIBA010000146.1:0-4383 GCA_963640785.1 Bulleidia sp. | reverse complement strand
GTAACAGATAAAAACAAGAGCCATGGCTCTTGTTTTTTTGTCACAAATACGAAATAAATTTGCTTTACGGGCTTTTCAAAACCGGCAATATATGCTATAATATTAAGGCGTTGCGCTGTAAAAATTGAGGCGCTTCGTAATACAATAAGAATTGTTCTGTGAGGGATCATCTTGAATAGCAAATCACAAATTAAAAACAAATATGAGATTCTTAATGGAATTTTGTCGCCTTGTGACGTAAAGCGGCTGCCGTCCGACAAGCTGCCGCAGCTGGCCGATGAAATAAGGCGGAAGCTGATAGAAACCGTCACGCAGAACGGCGGGCATCTTGCGTCGAACCTTGGGGTCGTCGAGCTGACGATAGCGCTTCACCGCGTTTTCAACACACCGCACGACCATATCGTGTGGGACGTCGGTCATCAGAGCTACGTTCACAAAATGCTGACCGGGCGCGCCAAGGAATTCGACACACTGCGCCAGCCGGGCGGCATTTCCGGGTTCACAAGCCGTAGCGAAAGCCCGCATGACTGCTTCGGCGCCGGGCACAGCTCGACCTCACTGTCGGCCGCGCTGGGATTTGCGGAGGCGGACAGACTGGCGGGGTCTGACGCGTACACGATAGCCGTGCTCGGCGACGGCGCGTTCACAGGCGGCATGATCCACGAGGCGCTCAACAACTGCAACCGTGATCTGCGGCTGATAATCATCATAAATGAAAACGAAATGTCCATTTCAAAAAACACCGGCCGCTTTGCGAACAGCCTCGCTGAGCTTCGGTCACGTCCTGGGTATTTTGAGACAAAGAAGACCACCGGAAAGATAATCCGCCGCATTCCGCTTATTGGCAACGCGCTTTTCAGAGGCATACGCGGCTTCAAAAAGTCACTCAAAAACCTGATTTACGGCAGCAATTATTTTGAGGACATCGGCCTTTATTACATCGGCCCGATTGACGGAAACGACGAAGAAAAGGTCGAGACCGTGCTCCGCGAGGCCACAAAGCGCGAGGAGAGCGTGGTGATTCACCTCAAAACAAAAAAAGGCAGGGGATACGAACCCGCCGAAAAGCAGCCGCACCGATACCACAGCCTGTCGCCAAGCGGAAAAGAGCGGCCGGAGCGGACATTTTCGTCCGAATGCGGGCGAATTTTATGTGAGAGAGGCCGCCAAAACGACCAAATTGTCGCTATAACGGCGGCCATGAGCTACGGAACGGGGCTCGAATGCTTCCATCATGACTTCCCGGAGCGCTTTTTTGACGTCGGAATCGCAGAGGGGCACGCGCTGACCTTTGCTGCCGGGCTTGCGGCGGCTGGCAAACGTCCGGTGGCCGCTATATATTCGACGTTTTTGCAGCGCGGATTTGACAGCATAATTCACGACATCGCCCTGCAAAATCTGCCCGTTCTGATGTGCATCGACCGCGCCGGGCTCAACGCCGGTGACGGCATCACGCACAACGGCATTTTTGACGTGTCGTTTCTCGCAGGACTGCCAAATGTGCGCATTTATACGCCTGCAACCTTCGGCGCGCTCGAGCGCGCAATAGACGAATCGTTGCAGCAGAACTGCCCCTGCGCCATCCGCTACCCGGCCGACGGGGAAGACGGGAATGTTGTAAACGCGTTCTACACCTCAGAAGCCAACTCCCCAGTTCGCACATATTTTCCAAACCAGGACTGCGACGTTGTCATAGTGGTTCACGGACGCATGGCAGCCGAGGCGCTGCTCGTGGTTGAGTTGCTCGCCGAGTCGGGTATGAGCGCGGGTGTGATGCTTCTCGAGCGGCTTACTCCGTGGGACGAAATTGCTGGCGTAATATTAGAAAAAATGCCGTACAGCGCAAAGATGATAGTCACATTGGAAGAAGAAATTCGATCGGGCAGTATGGGAATATCGATTTGTGACGCGCTCACGCGCCTTGGACTTCCCGCAAATATAAAAACGCAAATTATCGCCTCCAATGACCCATTTGCGCGTCCGGCGAGCGGAGAGACGGTTTACAGTGCCGAACATTTGGACTGTGAATCTGTAAAGAACACGATTCTGACAGCGATGAAAAAATAATTGCGGCGATGACGCCGCAATTATTTTTGAGCAAATCATTTACAAAAAGCGGAAAATTCCGATATATGCTCATCGGGAAATTCCGCATTTTTGTTTATCGCGTCGGCGGTGCGCAGATCGATTTTGTACCCGATGTGACTTATATCATCCCAAACCTGTATTTCGACGAGCGTGTCAGCGCCGAAAAACTGTCGCCATAGCTCAATGTCGGCCTCGAAGGACTGAAAACCGAAGGTGCTGTTAATTATCAACACCGGAACAGCGGCATTTTTCAGGCTTTGAGCTACATCCAATTGATTGTAGCTTGCCCACCAATAATCGGTGGCGTCAAAATAGTAATAGCCGCGGCAGTTGCCGCGGCCGGCGCTGTTGTCAGCGTTCTTGTCCGCGGTGGCGTAGCGACGATATTCCGCCGATTTTGCCGGGTTCGCCGCGCAAAAATGAACCGCCGCAATATCCGCGAGGTGGCGCGCGGAGCTGTTGAATACAATCACACCTGCGACATTTCCATCGCGCGCCGCAAGCTCGGCTGCAATCTGCCCGCCGAGACTGTGGCCAAGCAGGTAAATTTCTCCGGCCTGCGGCACTTCACGTAAGTAGGCCAGCGCGGCGGCCATGTCATCAAGATATTCCTGTTCTATGCCGTCCTCCTGCGTGAAGCTTTGGGCGTAACGAAATGTCCTTTTCTCGACGCGAAGTGAGTTTACACCATCAGATGCAAGTCCCGCGGCGATGTCTTCGTACGGTTTCAGCACTCCGATACTTCCGTCGCTGTCACACGGTCCGGAACCGGGAATTATCAGCACGGTCGGGTGACGCTCGCCATCGTCGACATACGTGTAAACCGCGTCAAGCGGATATTTTCCGGGCAGTTCGAATCTTCGCACTGCTATATTTGCGACCGGTTTTTCTGTCGTTTCCGGCGCGGTGACGGTTTCTTTTGCTTCGGGCGTGGTTGTGCTCGTGCCGGACAAAGACGTGCTTTCGGATGTTGCATGTATAGTGTCTGCGGGCTTTCTGTCGCAGGACGCGCAGCTTATTATCGCCGCGAGCAAAACGGCAATGGTGAAAAATTTTCTTATTTTCATTCGGCGTCATTCTAGCTTTCATAATAATTAAGCCACAAGCCGCAGACCATGCTGCCGTGAAAAACGAACTTGATTCTTAAAAACAGGTTCTCAAATTCGACAAACTGATATATAATATTTCGGAATTTATCATCGTGTGACATGCATCCGAGCCCTTTGAACGTTCCAAGTGGCATCAATGTTTCCTCTCGAACGTGCAGGTAAACCTCGCGCGGCATACATTCCGATAAGTTCCGGTCAATATGTTCGTAAAGTGCTTCTGTGTCTCCGCTGATTATCGCTGCCGAACACGCGCGGGCAATTTCGTCGATAGAAGCGTCAGTATTAAGCGCTTTTTCCGTTGTCGTCGCGTCACTAACAGGACGCGTCAGTGCGGAAATGTCGCCGCCGTTGTCGATGGTGGCGAGCGCCTCGGTCAGCAGGTTAATCTCGTCAAGCCTTTTGTTCACACGCGCGATTATCTCAGCGCGCCGCCCGAGAATCGCGCTCCTCAGATCTGCGTTGCCAGACTGCAATTCGTAAATAGCCCTGACGGGAAGCCCAATCGACCGAAGCGCAAGCACGTCGCGTATGTGTCCGACCTGCTCTGCAGTGTAGCAGCGTCTTTTGTTATGCGGCCGACTGCTTGATACTAGTCCTTTTTGCTCATAAAAGCGAAGCGTGCGTGAGGTAACGCCCAAGAGTCGACAAACCTCTGAAATATCGTAAGTTTCTGTCTGCATATTATCACCTCCGGCGCAAGTATACCACTTGACGCAGCGTCAATGTCAATAGTTTTTTGCACGCTTTTAAGGAAAAAGCGCCGTACAACAAGTACAGCGCTTTTTGGTTGTGTTCCTTCAGATTCTCGCAACACCGGTGTGGCGGGCGGCATCAGCAACGGCAGCCGCCACGGCAGGGCCGACGCGCTTGTCGAAGGCGGCGGGGATGATATAATCCTCGTTCAGCTCATCGTCGGAAATGAGTCCAGCGAGCGCGCGAGCGGCGGCGATCTTCATCTCGTCGTTGATGTCCGAGGCACGGACGTCAAAGGCTCCGCGGAAAATTCCGGGGAACGCGAGGACGTTGTTTATCTGATTGGGGTAGTCGGAGCGTCCGGTCGAAATGACGCGCGCGCCGCCGGCCTTGGCATCGTCCGGGAAAATTTCGGGCGTGGGGTTGGCGCAGGCAAATATAATCGCGTCATGGTTCATGGTCTTGACCATCTCTGTCGTGACAACGCCGGGGG
>CAVIBA010000145.1:0-4425 GCA_963640785.1 Bulleidia sp. | reverse complement strand
CATTCATTCACCTCGCAGAGCATTGTTCCAACTTAACAATTATTTTTTTTAACTTTTTGGTCTCACATCATTGACAAATGTACACTGCTTTTTTTTCGAATGTTTTCGATAACACTTGACAGGAACGCGCGCTATAATTATAATAGTATCATATTTACAAGTTAAGGAGCACATAATGTCACTCAAGGTAGTAAAATTCGGGGGTTCCTCGCTGGCGGACGCGACACATTTCCGTCAGGTGGCCTCCATAATCAAGGCCGATCCCACGCGGCGGTTTGTCATTCCCTCAGCGCCGGGCAAGCGTTTTTCCGACGACGTGAAGGTGACTGACCTGCTGTACGCCTGCTACGAGGAGGCGCGTGCGGGTCGCGATATAACCGAGACGTACCAGAAGATAGTGGACAGGTTCGAGGACATAATCGCAGAGCTTGGCATGACCTTCGATCTTAGCGGCGAGTTTGACTACATCAAAAACGCTCTGCTGCACCACTCCGGACGCGACTTTGCCGCCAGCCGGGGCGAGTACGTCAACGGTCTCATTCTGGCAAAATACCTCGGCTACGACTTTATTGACGCCGAGAGCGTGATATTCTTCAAGGACGACGGCACCTTCGACGAGCGCAAGACCGACGAGGTGCTGCGCGCCGAGCTGGCGCGGCACACGGCCGCCGTCATTCCCGGCTTTTACGGCTGTATGCCCAACGGCACCATCAAGACGTTCTCGCGCGGCGGCTCGGATGTCACGGGCTCGATAGTTTCCCGCGCCTCCGACGCCGATCTCTACGAGAACTGGACCGACGTTTCCGGCTTTATGATGGCGGATCCGCGCATAGTCAAGAGTCCGCGCGTCATCGACACTATCACCTATCGCGAGCTGCGCGAGCTGTCCTACATGGGCGCGACCGTGCTGCACGAGGACGCTATATTCCCGGTTCGTCACGCGGGAATTCCCATCAACATACGCAACACCAACGCGCCGGACGACCGTGGCACCATGATTGTTGCCGACTGTCCGAGCTACGACCGCGAGCGCGTTATCACGGGAATTGCGGGCAAGCACGGCTTCTCTGTCATCACCATCATCAAGGACATGATGAACTCGGAGATAGGCTTTGTCCGCCGCGTGCTCGAGGTGTTCGAGGACAACGACGTTTCGTTTGAGCACGTGCCGTCCGGTATCGACACCATGAGCGTTATTGTGTCGTCGGGCTCGCTCGAGGGCAAGCGCGAGCGTCTGCTCAACCAGCTCAACCGCATGACCCACGCCGACAGCGTCACGATTGACGACGGGCTCGCGCTCATCGCCGTCGTCGGGCGCGGAATGGTCAAGGCGCGCGGCGTTGCGGCACGCATATTCAATTCCATTTCGGACGCCGGCGTCAATATCCGCATGATTGACCAGGGCTCCTGCGAACTCAATATCATCATCGGCGTCGAAGAGGACGACTTCCCCGTCGCGCTGAAGGCGATCTACTCCGAGTTCGTGAAGGAGTGATTGAGCGGACGGGGAGTGAGCGGAACCCGATTGTTCTCGGGGCGCTGCCCCGCGGAAGGGATACCCCGCCTGCGGCGGTCAGCGCGCGATGGGTCACGCCATACACCGTAGGGGCGGAACTTGCTACGTACCCCTGTTCCGAATGGGCACCGGACGCGAAGCAGGGCGGTGCTGGTCTATTGTGTGATTCCGCATCGCATGCACTTAAACGCGCAAAACCTCCCGTCCCGGCGTCTCACAGACTTTAACCCGCCCTTTTTCAAAGTTTTCGCCCGCCTTTTCCAAAAGGCGGCGCGGGTCCAGCGCCGCGTAGCGCTGGCCGTGCTCCGCAGAGCACGGAATCCCCCTGCGCTGGCCGCCGCCCGCAGGCGGCGGAACCTCCTGCGTCGTCCGCCCACAAACAGCGAAACCTCCATAAAAAAGCTCCTGCAAACTTATCGTTTGCAGGAGTTTTTTCAGCCGCGCAGGGCGCGGCGGAGCATGCGGGCGTGTGAGGCTTCGTCGGCGGAGAGACGGGTCAGAATGGCGACAGCGGCCGGGTCGGATCCGAATAGCGTGGCAAGCCGCGCGTACTCGCGCGACGCCGCTTCCTCCGCCCGTAGCATCGACTCGACTACACGCACCGCCGCAACCGGCGCGCGGCTGTCCTCGTCCTCGGTAAGTCCGAGCGGACTGTTGTGCACACGCACGTTTATCACCGGGTCGGCGCCCAGCGCGTCGATAAGCTCGCCGAGAAGACGAAAATGATGCATCTCCGTCATGGAAATGTTCTCGAAAAGCGCCGATAACTCCGGCATGGAGTCGGCAAAAACTATGCTGTAATACGTGTAGTCCGAAATCGTGCTCAGCTCGTCGGCGCGCGGCGGGAATAACGACCGCGCAAGCCGCGGCGCACGTATAACTCCCGTCATTCCCGGATAATTCTGCTCGTTCATATGCAGCCCACCTTTGCTTTTGATGTTAACAGTCTATGCCGAACGGCGCCGCACGGTCACAAAACAAAAACACCCGGAGCGCAAAGCTCCGGGTGCTGTCATCAAATAATATATTGGCATCACCACGCAATCGCACCATCGGAATTACGCGGTGAAGCCCCAAAACGGCACGCCGTTATTGATACCTGTGGGGTTTTATGTTAACTTTATATAATCCCATTGGGGAAAAATATTATTTGAGTCCGGGTCATGTCGCGTAATCAACCGCGCGGCTTTCGCGAATCAGATTGATCTTGATCTGACCGGGATACTTGACCTCTTGCTTGATCTTGTTAGCCATTTCTCTTGCTATGACCTTCATGCCGTCGTCGTTAACCTGCTCCGGCTTGACCATAACACGTATTTCGCGTCCTGCCTGGATGGCGTAAGCCTTATCCACGCCCTCAAAGCTGACGGCTATCTCCTCCAGCTTTTCGAGACGCTTGATGTAGTTCTCCAGATCCTCACGGCGTGCGCCGGGTCTGGCCGCGGAAATCGCGTCCGCCGCCTGAACTATGACGGCGATAATTGTCTGCGGCTCAACGTCGTTGTGGTGAGCCTCGATGGCGTGAATAACCTCGCGGCTCTCCTTGTACTTCTTTGCCGCGTTCACACCGATCTGAACGTGCGAACCCTCAACATCGTGCGGGAACGCCTTGCCTATGTCGTGCAGCAGACCCGCACGCTTGGCAATGGTGCTGTCAATACCCAACTCGTCAGCAATCATGCCCGAAATAAACGCGACCTCGACAGAATGCTTGAGCACATTCTGACCGTAGCTCGTGCGGTAACGCAGACGTCCGAGCAGTCTTACAAGGTCGGGATTGAGTCCGTGGACTCCAACCTCGAATACCGCTCTCTCGCCCGCCTGCTTGACTGTGGCGTCAACCTCTCTCTTGGCCTTCTCCACCATTTCCTCAATGCGGGCAGGATGGATGCGACCGTCGGAAATAAGACGCTCGAGCGCCAGTCTCGCCACCTCGCGGCGGACAGGGTCAAAGCCGGACAGCGTGATTGCTTCGGGTGTGTCGTCAATTATCAGCTCAACGCCGGTAAGCGTCTCCAATTTCTGGATGTTACGCCCCTCACGACCGATGATGCGGCCCTTCATTTCTTCGCTGGGCAACGGTACCACGGATATAGCGGTCTCAGAGACCTGATCCGCCGCGTAGCGCTGAATCGCCATGGTGATAATGTTTTTGGCTTTTGCGTCAGCCTCTTCCTTGAACTGCTCCTCAAGCTCGATCATACGTGCTCCGAGCTCGTCCTTGATTTCGGACTCGACGCGGTGCATAAGCTCTTCCTTAGCCTCGCTGGTTGAAAGTCCCGAGATTTCCTCGAGCTTTTTCTGATGCTTGGCAAGCTCAGCCTCGATCTGTTCACGAAGCTGATCGTTTTCGTGGATTTTTCTGTCAAGTGTGTCGTTTTTCTTTTCAAGCGCCTCGTTTCTTTTATCCAGAGTCTCTTCCTTTTGCGTCAGACGCGTCTCCATGCGGGTAACCTCCTTGCGGCGTTCCTTTATCTCGCGCTCGGACTCGTTGCGCTGACGGAGAATTTCTTCCTTGGCCTCAAGCAGGGCTTCCTTTTTGATGGTCTCGGCCTGTTTGCGGCTCTCATCAACCACGCGCCGGGCTTCTTCCTCGGCAGAGCCTATGGCAGACTCGGCAACTTTTTTGCGGCGCGCGATACCGACACGGATACCAATCAGCGCACCGATCACGGCACCTATCACCAGAGCAGCCGCTCCGGCAACAATGCCGACCAAAACAGCAGTGTCCATAATACACCTCCTTCATTTTTATTAAAATTTCAACGATCATATGTGTTGAGTCATCACCGCGCAGTGCCCGGGTGGCGCAATTGTCGGGCGTTTTTGTCGCATTTCGCAAAAATCCGACTGCGCAATTGCACCATTGGAATGACGCGGAGAAGCCTTAAGGCTATATCGCCGTATAC
>CAVIBA010000144.1:0-4486 GCA_963640785.1 Bulleidia sp. | reverse complement strand
TCACTTTTTCTATATCTTTTTTATTTTTCAGTCTCACATCTATTGTAACACTACATTGGATAAAAATAATGGTGAAATGTAAGACTTGGGGCATTATTTTGCGTATAAATCTCGAAAAACAGCGAAAATAACCTCCCATTCCAGTCAAATCGGGGAGCATGAAAAGCGTTGTGGGAGCTGGCTTTTTTGATATTTTTGTGTCAGCGATTCCAGTCAAAGTTGCAGTCAGAAATCAAAATATTCAACTGTGTCAACACTTTTTGCACTGTGCCATAAAGGTTGAAACTTTATGGCCATCGACCAAGGGACGAAAAAGGAGGACAAAGCATGGACAACACAGCAGAACAGCCGCGCGCGGTGTACGAGCAGCCGAGGGTCAGGTTGCTACCCATCGAGTCGCGGGACGTCATCACGGCGTCGGATGAAGAAAGATTACCCAAGGACTATTTTAATTTTTAAGAGAGGAACTATCAGATGAAAAAAGCAATTTCAATCACACTTGCCGTGCTGCTGGCCGTGGCCGGCATGGTGTCCGTCAACGTCACGGCGGCGGGCGTGCCGACGGTCACGCTCTGCTCGGCGAGCCTTTCGCTCGAGGACAGCGTTTACATTTGGTTCGACATGTTTTTTGAGAACGTCGATCGTAACGCAGACGACTACGGCATGATATTCTGGACGTCGGAGCAGGCGTCCTACACATACGATGCCGCGCAGGGCAACGCCGCGGCGGTCGTGCGCGACAAGGCGGCCGGCGAATGGTCGCACGACAGCACACTGAACCGCGACGTCGTGACCTACAAATACGGCGTTTCGGCCAAGGAGATGGCGGATGTCGTCTACGCGCAGGGCTACGCCAAGGTCGGCGAGAGCTACTATTACAGCAGCGTCGTGCCGTACAGCGTGGTCAAATACGCCTCGAACAAGCTGGGTCTGACGCCCGGCGTCACCGGAACGGACGACGAAAACCTCAAGACCCTGCTGCGCAACATGCTCGAATACGGCGCAGCTGCGCAGATTTATTTCGGGTATAACACGGATAATCTTGCGAATGCGATTTTGAACGGCCCGGTCATAAACGAGCCGGCCCTCATGGTCGCCAGCGCGTCCGCAAATGCGGGGGAGACGGTCAAGGTCGCGGTGGAAGTCAAGAATAATCCGGGTTTTCTGACCATGGCACTGCAAATAGACTATGATTCTACCGCGCTGACGCTGACCAAAATATCCAACGGTTCCGATTATACCGATTACACCTTCACTCCGCCGAAAAATAAAGACAGCGGTTGCAAGGCGGCTTGGTTTGCAACTGATTTGCCGGAGGAGATTATTGACGGTGAGATTATGATATTGCAGTTTAAAGTCGTGGACGGCGCGGCAAGCGGCAGATATGCCGTTACTGTTTCCTGCCCGGACGACGGCAGCACGGTCGATGGGAACAAAACGGCGTTCACATTGGCTGATGCCGTCGGATATGTCACAGTGAACTGAAATTTTTGCCTACGGCAATACTTTGGTTATAAAGTACTAAAATAATTGTGAGGGAAAGACATGAAAAGAACAATATCTTTAATACTGGCGTTATTTATGTTATGTGGGCTGATACCGTTCAGCATGCTGACGGTGTCTGCGACGGGCGATACTGTAATCAGTGTTGAGAACGTCAGTGCAACAGTTAACTCGACAGTGGATGTCGCCATAAGCATTTCGGGCAATACCGGAATTGCGAGTATGGGTATAATTCTTACGTTTGACAGCTCGTTGGTGCTTGTAGGCGCGCAGAACGGAGAGGCGTTTTCGGAGCTTACAATGACACCGCCGTCTCAGCTGAAAAACGGCGGAAGCGTAACGGGATCCTGCCGCTTTGCGTGGCTCGGGACCGACAACGTGACGGATGATGGAGTTATCCTGAACCTTAAGTTTCGCGTATCTGACGACGCGCAACTGAACAAGGATTGCACCGTTTCCGTTGTGTGCGAGAACGCGTTCGACGAGGGAAGAAATTCTGTCACCGTCAGCACAGTGGACGGAGCGGTTAAGGTCATAGATTACATCCCCGGAGATGTCGACGGCAACGGTGTTATCAATATGCTGGACGTATTGACACTTTGTCAGTATTATGTTGACGCCGAAGGGTACGGCGTAAATATCAACCCGCTTGCGGGCGACGTTGACGCTAACGGAATGGTCAATATGCTCGACGTTTTGATGGTTTGTCAGTATTACGTTGACGCAGAGGGCTACAATGTCACACTGCTGCCGGGAAAGGTGAGCTGCAACCACGAGCTTCAGAACGTCCCGGCCAAAGATGCTACGTGTACGGAGGAGGGCAACATTGCCTATTTCGCCTGCACTAAGTGCGGCAAGTATTTCAGCGACGCCGAGGGCAAGACGGAGATAACCGCTAAAGAGACCGTCATCGCGGCTAAGGGGCATACGGAGGTACTTGATGATAACGTAAAACCCGGATATAGTCAGGGGACCCATTGCTCTGAGTGCGGAATGGTTATAAAAGAATCTGTATCACAGGCGCCGAACGAGTACTCTATAACTTATTTGAATCTTGGAGACGCCGAGAATCCCAATGCAGAAAGCTTTACTGAAAATGATCTTCCGATGGTACTTGCAAGCCCCACAAGAAAAGGGTATGATTTCATCGGGTGGTATGACGAAAACGACAACAAAGTTACTATGATTAAGAGTGTGACTGAGAAGAACGTCGTTCTTGTCGCAAAATGGAGTGAGAAGGAATACACAGTTACGCTTGACTATGGATACGGTGATAAACGCAATGTTACATACAGAACATTTACTGTAAATGATGAATTTGATCTTCCGACGCCAGACAAGCCTAAATATGTGTTTGATGGTTGGATGCAGGGAGGAATTCGTAAGACGAAGGTTGAAAAGGGAACGGCTGAAAATCTTACATTCATGGCAACGTGGCGTTCAAGCACCTATGAAGGTCACAAATTCAGCGAACTGCCCAATCCCCGGTATGATCGTGTTACATATTGCTATAATGCAGAGCATAACACACATAGTTTTATCTACTATCTGGGGTATATATCCAACGTGCCCACCAATGTCCAATACGACAAAGTGATCAGTTTTGAGGGGGTAGGTCACCAAGTGACCAAGGAATTTGGAAAGACAGAAGAGGATACTACACGTACCGAAGTCACTAAATCGACAACAAATACTAGGAAGTGGGAAAATGAAGTTTCTGCATCGTACAGCAGTTCCATCAGCGCAGAAGTAGGAATAAAGCTCAACGATTTGCTCAGCGTTGGAGGCAGCCGAAGCAGTACGTGGACTGTTTCCGCCAAGGGGACTGTTGGTGAGACTGAAAGTGACACCGTGTCTAAAACCGATATAGACGAGTACACGACAAAAATCTCAGAAATAACAGAAACTACATATACTTTTTCCTCAGATGATCTGTCTTATGGTTTTTATCGCCCTGTAATATATACGATAGTTGACGTTTTTGCTGTTGTGGAATATGACGCTAAAACCAACGCTTACACGGTATATACGCATGAATCTCCTCGTTTGGATAATGCCTCTGCGGGGTGGGAATATTCATATAATCAGAGCTTTGAGGAAAGATATAAGTATCCGACGCTCGATTTTGAAGTTGAGTTATCCGACGCTAAACTTCCGTTGGAGGTTGAGGAATACGTACGTTCGATCGGATGTGGAACCACGGGATTGCGGTTCCAGAAGAGCGGCAATGTGGCTACGGTCACGGGGTATACAGGTGGAGATACAGATATTGTCATTCCGGAATTTTACAGAGAAGACGAGGCGTCGTATCTCGTTACTGGCATTGACTCAAATGTGTTTAAAAACAGCACCAATATAACTTCTGTTTCTGTTGGAAGTGGAATAACTGATTTGAAAGCTTCACAGTTCGAAGGGTGCTCATCTTTGAAAAAACTGGTGACTCGTGGTAAGGTAAATTTTGGAAGCAAGTTAACCGTAGACGAAACCTTGCCTGAACTCATCGGAATAGGTGCAAACGCATTCAAAGGCTGCATAAACCTCAAATTTGACATTCCTGAAAGCGTTAAGACGATAGGAGATAATGCGTTCGAAGAATGTGTGTCCATTGTCGGGTTGCATGTTTCTAAAAACGTTGAATCACTTGGAACAAACATTCTAAAGGGTGTTTCAGGGGCGACACTTAAGATTGAAGCTTATGATTTTGCTGTTGCAAAAAATGCAGCCAATAGCTGTGCAGGCATGATAATACTTCAACTTCCGGAGAATTTAGAAGCACAAAAAACTACCATTGAGGTTGGTTCGGAAACAAGTAGCTTTACAGTCATTGGTCGTGTCGATGAAAATAATCAGCTTAGTTCGTATAAGAATTTGCATATTGTATCGCACGCAAACAGTTCAATATTCAACACACTTTCGATCAAAAACAGTTCAGTTAGTGAAACGGCAATAGAGGTTTTCTCAGATCATGTAGTACTGAATAGGG
>CAVIBA010000143.1:0-4570 GCA_963640785.1 Bulleidia sp. | reverse complement strand
TTCATCCTTATGGGAAAGAAGCAACTCCGGTGCCGTTTTTCCCACACAACTGCGGTATTCAGCTTACTTTACCAGGAAACGATCCAGTTCGGAGAACAGCTTATCAGCGTTTCCGGAATGAACGGTCAGGGTAATGGGTGAGAGCAGGTCGAGGCTGAAAATGCCGATGATGGACTTTGCGTCCACAACATAACGTCCGGAGGACAGGTCGAGATCGCCGTCAAAGCCGGTGGCGATGGCAACGAAATCCTGAACGTCACGGATTGTGGATAATCTGATTTGAGCTGTTTTCATCGTTTGATCCTCCGATTTTATCCGCTGTCAAGCGGTATATTTTGATTATCAACCCCGGACTTCTCCGGGTGAAACTCAATCGCGAATATTATACCACATAAAAAACCGCCTGTCAAGTATAAATAGTGCTTGACATTGGAGAACAAGTGTTCTATAATTGAGTCATAACACTTGAAAGGAGCACCGTCATGTATACCACACTCCGCAACGGAGCGCCGTGCGAACCGCTCGCGCCCGGAACGGCCTTCCGCCGCTACGCCCGGCTCGGGCTCGACCGCCGCACGCTGTCCGTTTTCGAGGTTTATGACGTCATAAAGGGCATGACGCCGAGCGCCTCCGCTGCGCTCGACATGCTCGCCGTCTATGACGCGCTGCGCCTGCTCACCGCGTCGGGACAGGGCGAGTGCGCGCTGGCCGTGCGGGCGGTCTACTTCTGGGGTGCGGGACGCCGTCCGCGCAAAAACGACGTGACCTACCGCATCCGCCGCCTCGCCTTCGACCTGCACTGCGACGAGCGAACCGTCTACCGCCGCCTCGAGACCGCAAAAAATCTCTACACCACCCTGCGCGAAAGCTACCGGGCGAGCGGCGCCGTGCTCTGAGCGCCGTCGCCGATTGCCGTGGGGCGCCACCGCGCAGATACGATGGTACAATTCCGATGACACAATTGCGCGGTGATGCCATAAATTTATTTGTACAAATAACTTGCAAGAGGGCTCGATATGTGATAAAATAAAGTATACTTATTTGGGAGGTGAAGCATATGCTGTTCGCGTCGGCGTCGTTTATTTTTCTGTTTCTGCCGCTGTCGCTCGCGGCGTTCTATCTCACTCCCAAACGTCACCGCAGGCAGATGCTTTTGATTGTCTCCGTCCTCTTTTACATACTCGCAAACCTCTCGTCGCCGCTCTCGATTGCCATCATGGCCGTGGCGGTGACGGCCACGTACTTCACGGGTCTGCTCATCTCGCCGAGACGCAGCATCCGCCGTCCCGGCCAGACGCAGGCGGACGGCAGGCGCGGCAGCGCCGCGGTGCTTATCGCGACCATCGCCGCGCTGGCGATGCTCGTCGCGCTGCGCGTCGTATACAACCCGGGCATGGGAACGGGATATTTCCCGCTCGGCGCGGCTATATGGCTGCTGCACTGCGTCTCCTACCTCACCGACATAGCGCGCGGCGACGTTCAGCCCGACTCATCCTTGGACGCGCTGCTCTACCTCACTTACTTCCCTCTCACGGTTGTGGGGCCGGTGGTACGCTACAAGGTGTTCGTCCGCTGCACGGAGCAGTCCGAATATAACGTCAACTGCGCCGCCGAAGGCATGCGAATATTCTCCGTCGGCTTTATCGAGCGGATTGCAGTCGCCGCGGTGCTGATGGGCGCCTACGAAAAAATCACCGACAACGCCGCCTCCTCCATGAACTATTTTCTCGGGCTCTGCGCGTCGGCGCTGATATTTGTCACCTCGTTTTTCGCGCTGGTCGGCTGGAGCGACATGGCGCGCGGGCTCTCCATGATGTTCGGGATCCGCCTGCCGGACGACTTCGGCAGCGCGCTCACCGCCTGCACGCCGTCAGACTATTTCTCGCGCGTCTTCCGCGGGCTTGGGGAGTGGTACTGCGACTACATAAAAGACCCGCTGTGCGCCGCTCTCGGGCGTTCTGAGACCGGACGTGCCGTCGAGGCTGTCGGGCTCGGATGCGGCGTGCTGTGGCTTGCGGTGTGGCTCAAATGCTCGCCCGCGATGCTGCTTGTCGGCCTCATTGCCGGCGCGCTTGTGACTATTCTCGAGCTGTCGGGCGCGGACGGTTTTGTGCGGAGTCATAAGTGGCTGTGGCCGCTGGGCTGGGTTGTTACCTTCCTTGTCGCCTCCGTTTTCTGGACGGGCGGCGTGGTCGGCTCGATCTCGGAGCTTGGTTCACTGGCGCGCGCCATCTCTGTGCACTCGACTGACTACAACATTTTCTACATATACATCGAAATGTCCGGCGGCCGGTACATCGTCTCGGCGCTTGTGGCGCTGCTGCTGATTCCGCTTTACCGCCGGTACCGGCAGGTCTCTTCCATCTTGCCGCGCGGGCTGCGCACCGTTTACGACGGCTTCCGCACCATCGTCATTCTCGGGCTGTTCGCCTTCTCTCTGATTTTCTTCATGCCGCAGTACCCCGAATACGCAGTGCGAGCCTTCAAATATTTCATTTTCTGATAAGGAGGACAGCTTGAGTACAAAAAACAACCGTACACGGCCGGTCAATGTGATCTGCGCGACGTTTTTTGTCGGTATAGTCCTGACCTTCACGCTTTTCTTCGGAATTACCGCCATGACCTCACGCGCACAACCCGAGGCCGACGACTCCACCGCCAACATGACCTTCCGCCGCTTTTCGGAGGTGTTTTACAACAACGAAAAGCTTTCCGGACTCAATGACAGCATAGAATACCTGCTCTTCGGCAGCATCGGAAGCGACGACATTATCCTCGGCGACGACGGCTTTCTGTTCGACGCCGGTTCGAATTCAACCGGTTACAACTACGTGCGCGACTACGTCGGGGCAATAAACCTGACGCAGAGCGAGCTTGAGGTGTTCTCGAACGTCCTGCGCCTGCGCCGACTTGCCTACAAGAACCGCGGCGTCAACTACATGCTCGTGGTCATCCCCAACGCGCAGACGGTTTACAGCGACAAAATGCCCGCCTACATGGGCGACATCAGCGAGCACACCATGCTGCGCCAGCTGTCCTCCTACCTCGCCGCCGAGGGCTGCGACTACTTTTACGACGCCACTGACCTGCTCACAACGGCCAAGGACTACGGCCGCCTGCTCTACAACAACACCGAAGACTCGCTCAACTGCCTCGGCGAGTGGTATCTGTACGACGCCGTCTGCGGCCGTCTCGAGACGCTTTACGGCATCCGCGCGCAGAACGTCGGCATTTCGTCGCTCAGCCTTTACAGCCGCTCCTCGGACGGCAAGGAGCTGGCGCGCCGCGCCGGGCTCGCGTCCGTCATTCCGAACGAGACCATCTCGCTCTCGGACAGCATGCAGAACAAATACTCCGTCAGCAGCTACTACGGCACCATGCTGCGCACCGAATTCACGTCGGCGTACGCGGACGAGGTCAGCGACACCGTGCTGCTCGAGTTCACAGCCGAGTGGGACAGAGTTCTGCTTATGCCCTATTTTTCAAACACCTTCTCGGAGGTCGCCTATAAGAGCAACCACCAGTTCACGGGGCTCACCATCGACAACCTCGAGCCGAGCGTCGTCGTGCAGTTCATACACGAGTATGAGCTGTACGAGCTGCTCGACCCCAACACGCTGCTCACATACAACGCAAGTCTGCGTCTGTCGCTCAGCGACGACATTACGGCGCAGCCGCTGTTGCTCTCCCAGTGCTCGATTGACGACCACACGGTCTGCGTCGGCGGCGAGGTCGAGAAGGGCGCGCTTGTCACCGTGAAGGTCGACGGGCAGGTCGTCTCCGAGGATTACGCAATCGAGAAGCTGTTCTTCATCTCGGTCGACCTCGGCGAGCGCAGCTCGGTCTCGGTCAGCATAACCGCCAAGGTGGAGGACAAGGAGCAAAGCTCGCCCATCGAGCTGCGGCTGTACCGCAACTCGGGCGCAAAGCACCGCACCGTCTCGGTAGGAAGCAACTCTCAGCTTTACTCGAGCGACTATTCCTGGCTGACACAGCCGTCGGAAACCCAGATTGAGGCGATACGACAGACGCTGGCCGACAAGGTCAGCCGCGCAAAACAGCTCACCGGCAAGGACACCGAATACGTCTACGTCATCGTGCCGGATAAGCTGACCGTCTACCCCGAGGACGCGCCGGACGACCTCGTCCATCTGCTCCCCGCTCTCAATCGCTACATGGAGGCGGTCAAGTCCGTCCGCGGCGGCGCCGGAATGAAGGTCATCGACCTGACGGAGGAGATGAAGAGCCACCGCGCCCTTGAGTCGCTTTACAGCCAGACCGATATGATGCTGACCGGCTTCGGCTCCTACGTCGTCTACCACTCGCTGGCGAGCTACGTCGCGCAGCGCTTCCCGAGCGTCGAGGTTCACGAGCTTATGGACTTCTCCGCGGGCACCGAAATCAACGTCGGAGGCGAGCTTGTAAGCCGTCTCGGACTTGACGCGGCCGTCATCAGCGAGAGCGTGCTGACGCTCAACCCCACCTTCTCCGCGCGCGCCCGCTTCGAGCAGAGCGGCGGCGGGGCACTCGACAAAACACAGGCGTTCATATCCTACACTGACGACAGCAC
>CAVIBA010000142.1:0-4691 GCA_963640785.1 Bulleidia sp. | reverse complement strand
AGGCGGCGCGGATCCAGCGCCGCGTAGCGCTGGCCGCCGTCCGCAGACGGCGGAACCCCCTTTGCTGGCCTCCGTCCTCAAACAGCGTCCTTACTCCTCCACCGAAATTGCGAAGAGGTAGTAGTAGGTTGAATAATATTCTCCACCTGCTACGGGCTTGATGTCGGGGTTTGCATGGGGATGGTCGTCCGTCTCGACAGTGACACGAAGCCAATACATCCCAGGCTCCGACGGGAACGACGTGGAGAGCTGCTTCACGCCGTCGGCGGGAGTGGCGAACGGGAAATATTCCACGAGCTTGTCACTCATGCCGGTGTGGTTGATAACAGCAGGAGCCGCCTTGAGCTTAACGACCGCACAACCCGCTGGAAGATCGGTCTTGTAGAGATCAGGCCCGATGGCGTCAATGACCCCCCATAACGGCTCGCCGTTTTTGCCGAAGCCACTGCAATTGTACCCACCGCCGGGGTAAACAAGCCCTTCAACGATCACGTCGCCCGCCATTATGCCGAGTCCCTTGACGTCAGCCTCCGAGGCAAGACTCTCCGATAACGGGTACTTTGCGTCGTCGCGAACGTAGGCGGGAGTGGTTTCCGGCGTTGTTGACGGTGTCGTCGACGGTGCGTTGTCGGATTCGCTGCCCCCGCCGCCCGGCTTGTCAGAGGAACAGCTGCTGAAGCATCCGCACGCACAGAGCAAAATGGCCAAACATAGCGCAAGCGTAATCAGTCGTTTCATGGCAAACCTCCTGTAAAAATTTTATTAATATTGCCATAATAATAGTAACTTAAAAGCCCGCAGATTGCAACAGCAGTCTGCGGGCTTTTGGAAAGTCTGTACAGATGTACAATTATGGCAGGGGACATTTGGGCATTTTGACGAAATGTCATTCCTCATCATCGTCCGGAAGCTCAATCTTGCCGTTCAGCTTTTCGTACTCGGCGACACGGCGCTTGAGGTACTGCTCGATTTCCTTGTTTGCCGAGCGCCCGTTGCTCTCTGCGATGTAGCGGAATTTTCTGAATATAAATCTATCCACGCGTAGCGTGTAGCGGAGAAGTTTGTCTTGCATGGGGAGCCTCGCTTTCCTATGATGTTTGTGCGGCGCAAGAGCGCCGTCTACATCGCTATTATACCTCAAATACTGTCAAATTTCAATCCCAAAACGCCGCATAACACCGTTTTTTTCGCAAAACTGCCCATAAACACACGCCATGTGGTGCAGAATAGCAGTAAAAACTGCTGATTTTGCTCAAATGCGGCCCGAATATCAAAAAAACTATTGACAAACCGATACCTAACTGCTATAATCAAGTCAACAATTTTTCGGAGGGAAGATCATGAGATACACTGCTATGAACATGTACTTCGGGATGCGCATGTGCTCCATGCGTATGTTTTCTCATGCTCAGATTACACTTCCCGCCGCCGCATAAGGCCTGTTTGTATTTATCATGGGAAGCGTAATGCTTCCCATTTTTATTTTGATCGGAAAGGCAGACAGCAAATGATAGAAATCAAGGGACTGACAAAAACCTATCACCACGCCGGCGGTGACACGACCGCCATCCGCGACATCGACCTCACAATTGAGGACGGCGACATTTTCGGCATCATAGGACTGAGCGGCGCGGGCAAAAGCACGCTGGTTCGGTGCATAAACTACCTCGAGCGCCCGACCTCGGGCAGCGTGATATTCGGCGGAGTTGACATCGGTCAGCTGGACGACGCTGGGCTGCGCGCCATGCGGCGCAAAATGTCCATGATTTTTCAGGGCTTCAATCTGCTCTCCCAGCGCACGGCGCTGAAAAACGTCACCTACCCGCTCGAAATTTCGGGCGTTAAGCGGGCGGACGCCGTCAAGAAGGCGCGCGATCTGCTCGAGCTGGTCGGGCTCGGCGACAAGCAGAACTCCTACCCCTCGCAGCTGTCCGGCGGACAGAAGCAGCGCGTCGCCATCGCGCGGGCGCTGGCAACCGACCCCGAGGTTCTGCTCTGCGACGAGGCGACCTCCGCGCTCGACCCCAACACCACCCATCAGGTGCTCGAACTGCTCAAGCGCATTAACATCGAGATGGGCGTCACAATCGTAATCATCACGCACGAAATGCGCGTCATCGAGCAGATCTGCAACAAGGTCGCCGTCATCGACCAGAGCCACATCGTTGAGCAGGGTTGCGTCAAGGACATCTTCTTAGCGCCGCAGTCGCGTATCGCACGCGAGCTGATATTGCCTACGAGCGAGGCCGTGTCGCAGGTGAGCGGCAAGACCTGCCTGCGCATCGCCTTCGACGGCAACTCGGCCTTCGAGCCCGTCATCTCAAACCTGACGCTTGAGTGTCACGCCGCCGTCAACATTCTCGGCGCCGACACCAAGAACATCGACGGCCGCGCCTACGGCCAGATGATAATCCAGCTCCCTGACGACCCCGTCGCCGTCGGACGCATTACCGACTATCTGCGGCGCATAAATATTTCTTTCACGGAGGAGACATTGCAATGAGTGAATTTTTTGCGGCAGCCTTCAGCGGCGGAATGCTCGCCGAGTACGGAAACGGCCTGCTCGTCACGCTGTATCTGACACTGGCCTGCGCGGCAGCGTCCTACCTCATCGGCATCCCGCTCGGCGTCCTGCTCTGCGTGACCGATAAGGACGGCATCCGTCCGAACCGCGTCGTCAACGCCGTCGTCGGCTTTGTGGTCAACGTCTTCCGCTCTATCCCGTTCGTCATACTGCTGGTTGTGGCGTTGCCGTTCACTAAGCTGGTGGTCGGCACCAAGGTCGGCAATACGGCGTTCTTGGTACCGCTCATTCTCTCCGCGACTCCGTTCGTGGCGCGAATGGTTGAGTCCTCGCTCAAGGAGGTGGACAAGGGCGTCATCGAAGCCGCCCACTCTATGGGAAGCACCGATATGCAGATCATAACCAAGGTGCTGCTGCCCGAGGCGCGGCCGTCGCTTGTGGTCGGCGCGGCGATTGCCGTCACCACCATCCTCGGCTACACTCCGCTCGCAACGCTCGTCGGCGGCGGTGGACTCGGCGCTATCGCGGTTCAGTACGGACTCTACCGCTTCAAGTACGCAATAATGTACGTCGCTTCCATCATTATTATTATTCTTGTCGAGATCCTTCAGGAGTTCGGCCTCCGCCTGGCCAAAAAGGTGGACAAACGCATACGGTAATTTTATTAAATTATACAAAGGAGAAAAATCATGAAAAAAGTTATTTCTTTAGTGCTGGCGGCTGTGCTGCTCGTCAGCGCCCTCTGCCTCACCTCCTGCTCCGGCAACACGACCAAAAAGATCGTCGTCGGCGCAAGCTCCACCCCCCACGCCGAGATACTGAACCAGTGCCGCGACGCCATGAAGGCCAAGGGCTATGAGCTCGAAGTCAGGATTTACGATGACTACGTCCTGCCCAACACCGCCACCGAGGACGGCGACCTCGACGCCAACTACTTCCAGCACACCCCCTATCTCAACGACTTCAACGCAAATAACGGCACGCACCTCGTCTCTGTCGCCGCTATTCACTACGAGCCGTTCGGCCTGTACGCCGGAACCTCCAAGTCGCTGACCGATCTGCCCGCAGGCGCCAAGATCGCCATCCCCAACGACGGCAGTAACGAAGCGCGC
Source organism: Bulleidia sp. (assembly GCA_963640785.1). Taxonomy (GTDB): domain Bacteria; phylum Bacillota; class Clostridia; order Oscillospirales; family CAG-272; genus UMGS1002. The sequence goes on along the minus strand of CAVIBA010000142.1, from coordinate 1,055 downwards.
GCGCTCTTCCTGCTCGAGGCCTGCGGTCTCATCAAGCTCAAGGCAGGCACCGGCTTCACCGCCACCAAGCAGGACATCGCCGAGACCAACGGCTACGAGATAGTCGAAATGGTCGCCGCCGTTATCCCCAGCTGCCTTGACTCCGTCAACCTCGCCGTCATCAACGGCAACTACGCAATCCAGGCCGGTCTGAAAATCGCCGACGCGCTCGCAACCGAGGATAAGAACTCCGAGGCCGCCAAGACCTACGCGAACGTTCTGGTCGTCAAGGAGGGCAACGAGAACAACGAGGCCGTCAAGGCGCTCGTCGAGGTTCTCCAGAGTGCCGAGATCAGCAAGTTCATCAACGAAAAGTACGCCGGTGCAGTTGTGCCGATGTCCTAAGCAATAATGAAAAAATCCCCTCCCGCGATGCGGGAGGGGATTTTTTCGCGGGGCAGTTGCGCCGTGACTTTGGACGCGGAATCGCCCGACGCAAATTTTTTTCAAAACAAGCAAACCTTTTTGCCATTTTGCGACACTATATATACAGAGCGCGAGAGCAATTCAACAAACAGGTTATTGACAATCCGCGCCGAATATATTATAATTGTGTCATTAATTCGACACATGGGAGGACTTATGACCGACAAATCGCTCGAAAAGTATTTTTCGCTTTCTGACACGCAGTACCTCGTGGGACTCTGTGCGCTGGTCGCCGGTTTTGTGCTGCTGTGGCTGGGGTGGGCCTACAACTATTGGATGTTCATCGTCGGCATCGTGGTGCTTGCAGTCGGGATGGCGCTGTTCATATTCGGCAGCATCGGCAGAGTCAACCCGGATGCGGTCGACAGCAAGCGCGACATCGCGCTCGAGGACTTCGGTCGCGAGCAGCTGGAGGACGCACGCCTTGATAAGCGTCTGTCCGCGCATGTAAAGCCGGTTTATGTCGTGCAGTACGCCTTTGAGGGCGAGGGACTCGAGTCGCGCAAAAGCCGCGACGGCGTCTGGCGCACCTCATATGTCTCGGCGTTCCGCATTTTCTTCACGCACGACGGCATTGTAGTGCTCAGCCG
>CAVIBA010000141.1:0-4757 GCA_963640785.1 Bulleidia sp. | reverse complement strand
TCACTTTTTCTATATCTTTTTTATTTTTCAGTCTCACATCTATTGTAACACTACAATAGCCCCCTCTCAATTTCACTTTCCCCTATTGCATTACGCCACAAAATTTGGTATAATAATGTGAATACACAGCCGCATCTGCAGCACGGAGGGAATATGCAAAATAAAAAACGTCCGAATGTCCTGTTTATATTGACCGACGACCAGCGTGCGGGCACTATCCACGCGCTCGGTAATGAGCAGATCATCACCCCTAACCTCGATCGCCTCGTGGAGGACGGTACCTCCTTCACCGGCGCGCATATCCCCGGCGGAACGGCGTCGGCGGTCTGTATGCCCAGCCGAGCTATGATAAATACCGGCAAAACACTGTTCCGCTTCCTCGATAACGGCAAAACTATCCCCGCCGGCTTCGCCACCATGGGCGAGTCCTTCCTGCGTGGCGGCTATAACTGCTTCGAAACCGGCAAGTGGCATAACGGCACCGAGGGTTTCGCCCGCAGCTTCAACGGCGGCCGCGACATTTTCTTCGGCGGCATGTGGGATCACTGGAACGTCCCCGTCTGCGACTACCGCGAGGACGGCAAGTATGACAACGAAATCCCCTTCGTCCCCAACTTCTCGGCGAATATGACGCCCGTCCGCGTGCTCGCGGATAAGATTCATGCAGGCGTCCACTCGACAGAGCTTTTCACGGGAGACGCCGTCGATTTCATTGAGGGCTACGACAGCGACAGCCCCTTCTTCCTCTACCTCTCGACGCTCGCGCCGCACGACCCGCGCACCATGCCCGAGAAGTACCGCAATATGTACGACCCCGATAAAATAGAGCTGTCGCCGAACTTCAAGCCCATGCCCGACTTCAGCTTCGGCTGGTCGGATAAGGGGCGCGACGAGGCGACGGCATCCTTCCCGCGCCGCCCCGATGAGATACGCCGCCACCTCGCCGATTATTACGCCATGATAAGCCACATCGACGACTGCGTCGGCCGCGTCCTCGACGCGCTCGAGCGCCGCGGCATGTACGACGACACTATCATAGTTTTCTGCGGCGACAACGGACTTGCCATCGGTCAGCACGGTCTCATGGGCAAGCAGAACATATTCGAGCACAGCACCGGCGTGCCGCTCATCATGCGCGGCCCCGGCATCCCGCGCGGCGAGCGGCGCGGGCAGTACGTCTATCTGCTTGACATCTACCCCACGCTCTGCCGCCTGTGCGGACTCGATATTCCGGCGAGCGTCGACGGCATCAGCTTTGACTGCATGTTCCGCGACCCCGACGCCGTCACGCGCCCCGAGATTTATTACGCCTTCCAGGCGCGCATCCGCGGCGTGGCGGACGGACAGTACAAGCTCATCGAGTATCGCACCGATAACCTCAAGCTCACACAGCTCTTCGACCTCAAAAACGACCCGTGGGAGACGGTCAACCTGTTCGACTTTTCGGGCTACGACGGGGTAGTCGCCCGCCTGCGCAGCCGTATGCGCGGGTTCGCGACCGAGTGGGAGGAGGAGAAGCACGTCTACGGACAGCAGTTCTGGGAGCAGTACCGCCGCTACGACGAGGCGGCGCTGCACGGCGTGGACAAGCCCAAAGGGACTTCAATGGTGAATCAGGTCAAGGATTGGAAGTAAGCAGGGGCGTCAGCGCACAGCTTTGACGACGCAATTGCGCAGTGAAGCCCAAGAGCGCCGCCGCAAGCGCGGCGGCGCTTCAACCAATTATCAGGCTGGCTACGGAGGCCATTGAAAGTATGAAAAACACAGATAAAACAAATAATAAAACCGCAAGACGCGCCGCGGCGTTTGCCGCGCTGTCGCTCACGGCGGTGCTGTTTATGTCGTCCTGCGCGCAGGACGGACTGTCCGCCTACGAGCTTGCCGTCAAGAACGGACTGACGGGGCTCAGCGAGTCGCAGTGGCTCGAGTCGCTCAAGGGCGAGAACGGTAAGGACGGTCGAGACGGCGAGAACGGTCAGAACGGTGTGTCCGCCTACGAGCTGGCCGTGGCCGCCGGCTTCAAGGGCACGGCCGAGGAATGGCTGGCCTCATTGCGCGGCAAGGACGGAGCGGCGGGCAAGTCGGCCTATCAGAGCGCCGTTGAGAACGGCTACACCGGCAGCGAGGGCGACTGGGTAGCCGCCATTATGGGCTCGGGCTCGCAGACGGGAACGGCAGGCGTCAGCATTGCGTCGGTTCAGGTGAATTCGGCGCGGCACCTTATCGTAAGACTCACCAACGGCACGGTCGTTGACGCTGGCTATATCGGCGTCAGCGACGGGAACAGCGGCAGCGACACGCCCGCCGAGAACATCGATGCCGACGGCTACCTCGTCGTCAACCAGACGGTGGCCGTCACCGCGGGCGCGCTCAACATACGCACCGCACCAAACACGACCGACAGCAAGGTCGTCACCTACCTCACCATGGGCACGGAGCTGATCCGCGTCGGCATCGGGCGCGACGGCAACAAGTGGAGCAAGGTGCTCTACAACGGCCAGGTCGGCTACGCCTCGAGCGCATATCTCGAGGTGGTGTCCGACAGCGGCGCGGTCGACCTCGGCGCGCTTGAGATACCCGTCGTCCGCCTCTGCGACACCTACCGCCTGATGGTCGGCCAGCAGATGGCGTTTGAGTCGGGACAGTTCATGGAGAGAACCGGGGAAGGGTATACAGTCTCGTTCTCCTACACGGGCAGCGGCAAAAAATACGTCACGTCCGACGCGATATACATCACGCCCACCGCCGCCGAGACGGCGGAGCTCACCGTCACGCTGCGCAAGACCATTGACGGCCTCCCCGTCGTCGTCTACACCAAGACGGCTAAGCTGATCTCGGAGAGCCGGGCGAACGTCAACCTCACGGCGCTTATCATCGGCGACAGCCGCATCTCGGACGGAACGCTGGTCAACCGACTCAAGTCGACATGGGGCGCGTCCATGACGCTCATCGGCACCAAAAAGACGGCCTCCGGCACCGCGCACGAGGGACGCGGCGCGTGGAGCACCTCAAATTATCTGTCCTACGCCACCGCCGTCAAGCAGGACAACCCCTTCTACAACCCCGCAAAGTCGGAGTTTGACTTTGATTATTACCTCAAGAACAATAGCCTGAGCTGTCCCGACCTCGTGGTGTTCTACCTCGGCGCCAACGACGGGTACAGCGCGCTGTCCATTACAAATTACCAGAAGCTCATCGACTCGGTCAAGGCCGCAGGCACTGCCCGCGGCAAGCAGGTGCGCGTCTTTATTATGATGGAGTACCTCGCGCCTGAGGACGGCTTCTGCCTCGGCTATGCCTTCGACGCCGCCTCGACGCGGCACGATCAGGCCGTCTATTTTGACCGCCTGACGACCGCCTTCGGAGGCCGCGAGGGAGAGGGAATATATCTCGTTCCGGCGGGCGTTGTCATTGACAGCGGCGCTGACCGCGTGCGCGAGCAGGTGCGCGTCTCCGACTACTCGGACGCCGCGGAGGACGTCATCACCGACGTCGTCCACCTCTCAAAGGTGGGCTACACCAAGCAGGCGGACGTTATATCAGCGTATGTTAACTCAATTTTTGCAGTAAAGTAACACCAAGTTCACAACTTGAACACGCGGGGGCATTGACAAAAAAACGTTTTTGAGTTACAATACTGTCAGATGATTTTTGTCTTAAAGTATTCACATGAAAGGTGATTAATCCGAAATGAAAAAGGTAATTACGGCCCTGCTGCTTGCGGGCCTGTTGCTCGGCGCGACCTCCTGCGTAACGCGCGATCCCGGCGAGTCTGCCGATACCACTACAAATCTCAACGACATACTGTCTCAGATTGAAGATGAAGTCAAGAATCCGAGCAGCACGCCGGTGAGCGAGGTGATTTACAAGGTCAGCGGCGACCACGTCGAGGTCATCGGCTGCAACACCGCTATCGGCGAGGTCAAAATCGAGTCCGAGTACGAGGGCAGGAAGGTGACTGTCATCGCCGACGAGGCCTTCAACGGGCTGATGACCGTCACGAGCATTGTAATTCCCGAGGGCATCACCACCATAGGCGCAAAGGCCTTCATGGGCTGTGGACGGCTTGAGAGTGTCGCGCTCCCGTCCACACTGACGGAGCTTGGCAGATACGCCTTCTACGGCTGCTCGTCGCTGGAGACTGTTGAGATTCCCGTCTCGCTGACCACCGTCGGCTCCAACGCCTTCGGACTCTGCACCTCGCTCAAGTCGTTCACGGTTGCCGAGGGCAGCAAGAGCTTCTCCGCCGTCGACGGGGTGCTTTTCTCGTCCGACAAGTCGACCCTTGAAATTTACCCGACCGCGCGCGAGGACAAGAGCTATGCCATTCCGGATTCCGTCAAGACGGTCGCGGATTTTGCATTCTCGGGCGCTGTCAGCCTTGAGAGCGTCAGCATGACGGGCGTCACGTCGCTCGGCGACTACACTTTCCGTTCCTGCGCGCGTCTGAAGAACGTCGACCTCGGAGCCGGCCTGAAGTTTATCGGCGCGAGCACCTTCCAGAAGTGCACGGCGCTGACTGAGATAGTCATTCCCGAGGGCGTCGAGTCCATCGGCTACGTTGACGACAGCAACGAGTGCGGCGCGACCTTCAGCGACTGCACCGCTCTGACGACGCTGACGCTTCCGGCGAGCCTGAAGCGCGTCTGCCGTCTCGCGTTCAGCGGCTGCACCGCGCTGAGCCGTGTCAACTACGGCGGCTCCAACGCCGAGTGGTCGTCGGTGACGATCGGCGAGGACAACGAGCCGCTCAAGAC
>CAVIBA010000140.1:0-4797 GCA_963640785.1 Bulleidia sp. | reverse complement strand
CTCTATTTTATCACAACTTTATTAACAAAAAGCGAAAGTATCCTCGGTTTCATAACCCCGTCGATGCCTTTCGCAGAAAGGCAGTTTATAATAATGAAAGATCAGATCACATATACTACTCACGGAACCTGCTCGCGTCAGATCGTCATCGACGTTGACGACGGCATTGTCACAAACGTCACCTTTGTCGGCGGCTGCTCCGGCAACACGCAGGGCGTGGCTAGCCTCGCTAAGGGAATGAAGGTCGAGGACGTTATTGCACGTCTGAAGGGCATCCGCTGCGGCGGCAAGCCCACCTCCTGCCCCGACCAGCTCGCACAGGCGCTTGAGCAGTATCTGGCAAAATAAATCACGGAGAACACCTATGTCCTATATCGAAGAATATCACAAATGGCTGGCACTTCCCTCGCTGACCGAGGCGGAGCGCCGCGAACTCGAGTCGCTCGAGGGCGACACAAAGGAGCTTGAGGCGCGCTTCGGCTCGTCGCTGGCGTTCGGCACGGCCGGACTGCGCGGCAAAATGAAGCTCGGCAGCAACGCTATGAACGTCTATACCGTCTCGGCGGCCACACAGGGACTGGCGGACTACATCAAAAGCGAGAGCGCGGACGACAGAGCCGTCGCCATCGCGTTCGACAGCCGCAATAATTCGGCGCTGTTCGCCCACACTGCGGCCTCCGTCCTCGCCGGAAACGGCATAAAGGTCTACATTTTTGACGACCTGCGCCCGACGCCCGAGTTGTCCTTCGCGCTGCGTTATTACGGCTGCATCGCCGGAATAAATATAACCGCCTCGCACAATCCCAAGGAGTACAACGGCTACAAGGCCTACTGGGAGGACGGCGCGCAGATAGGAGCCGAGCAGGCGGAACGCATCGCCGCGAGCATGCGCGAAACCGACCTCGCCACCGGCATTAACAGTTGCCCGTTCGAGCGCGCGGTGAAGGAGGGGCTCATCACCGTCATCGGAAGCGAGACGGACAAGCAGTACCTCGATGCCGTCATGGAGCAGGTGGTGGACCGCAAGGTCATCGAGGACGCCGCGGATAAGCTGAGCATAGTCTACACGCCGCTGCACGGCGCAGGCTACCGGCTCGTGCCCGAGATAATCCGCCGCATCGGCATCAAGCATCTGTACAGCGTGCCCGAGCAGTCGACGCCAGACGGAAACTTCCCGACGACGCCCAAGCCCAACCCCGAGTACCCGCAGGTGTTCACCTGCGGCATCCCGCTGGCTGACCGCGTCGGAAGCGACCTCATCATTGCCACCGACCCTGACGCTGACCGTGTCGGCATCGTGGCGCGCGGCGCGGACGGCAAGTTCGTCACGCTCAACGGCAACCAGACCGGCTCCCTGCTGCTCGACTACATCATCCATGCTTATGCCCGCACCGGCAAAATGCCGCCCGAGCCCTACGCGGTCAAGTCCATCGTCACGACAGAGCTGATGAGCAAAATCTGCCGCGAGAACGGGGTTGAGCTGTACAACGTGCTGACCGGCTTCAAATATATCGGCGAGGTCATAAAGAAAAAGCTGGCCGAGGGACACGGCAGCTTCATTTTCGGCGCTGAGGAGAGCTACGGCTACCTCAAGGGCACCTACGCACGCGACAAGGACGCCGTCGTGGCGACCATGCTCATCTGCGAGATGACGGCCTACTACAAGAGCCTCGGCATGACGCTTGCCGACGCGCTCGCGGCGCTTTACGCCAAGTACGGCTACTCGCTTGAGCGCACGCAGGAGATAATTCTCGACGACTACACCGGCCGCGAGCAGATGAAGCACATCATGTCATCCTTCCGCTCGGGCGTCCGTGAGATCGCAGGCGTCGCCGTTTCGACGGTGAGCGACTACCTCGCGGGCACCGTCCGCAGCCTTGCCGACGGATCCGAGTCGCCGACCGGACTTCCCTCCTCCGATGTTCTTCGCTTCGGCCTCGAGAGCGGCGACGTCATAATCGTCCGCCCCTCCGGAACCGAGCCAAAGGTCAAAATTTACTACCTCCTCTCGGCCGCAGACGCCGCAGAGGCCACCGCCAAGCTGGAGAAATATCAGGCTGCGGTCGGTGAAATCACAAAATAACAATCGGGGCTTTGCCCCAAAACCCACTTAAGGAGCTTTTTCGAGAAAAAGCTCCTTAAGAATCCGCAAAAAGCCTTCCGAAAACGGGCTTCGGCTTTTGGGAAAGTGTGGCATGACACCATGAAATAAAACATCGCCGTAAACACACTGTGCGACAAAAAATCACAAACAGTCGACACATTATTAAGATGCCCGGCTGGCTGTTTATGCCGAAAATGCACGCCAAGCGGGAAATTTAAGGCTTCACCGCGTAATTCCGATGGTGCAATTGCGCAGTCAGGTTTTTCGTTAGATGAAACAAAAATTCATAGGCTGTAGCAGCGCTACAGTCAAGAATTTTTGTGAAATATGACAAAAAATGCCCGGCAAGTGTGCCACTCAGGCATTGCGCGGTGATGCCTTAGTTTTACCTAGTGCGAATACTTGCCTTAATGCTTTTACAATTTTAAAAATACAACTGCGGCAATTCCCATAACAAGTGCAACATAATGATTTGACTTGAGTTTTTCTTTAAAAAGCCATCTGCCGCAAAAAAGTGATGCAAGTATTGTTCCTGCAGAAATTATCGGAAACAGTATCGAGGCGTTTTCCAGTCCCGCAAGCATCAGTGTCAAAAAGTTTGCGGTTCCATTTGCAGCCCCGGACAATACTCCGTATCGTTTTCCCCTTATTCGTTTTAATTCTTTAATTGAGACCTTTTTTAATGCGGAAATTGAGAAAGCTACCGAACATAGAAGCATAGCAAACAACATAAATTCATTACTGTATGATTCAGGATAAAGCATTTGATGCTGCTTTTGCAGGATAGAACAAATACCGTTGCATACAAAAGTGACAGCAACAAACAAAAGCCATGTGCCATAGTTGACTTTTGTGACTCTCCCGGCTTGCAATTGATCCACATTTGTCAGTATAATTGCAAGGAGTAAAAATACAAGTGCCAAATACTGTGTTTTTTTAAGTGTTTCGTTGCCTACCGTAATTCCCCAAATCAGTGGCATCGTAACCGAGAAGGCTACCAGCATACTTGTCAGCGCCATCGGTCCCCGGCAAAGTGCCTGATATCCTGCATACATCGACAAGCACAGACATGTGCCGTACGAAATACCAAACAGAACAGTCGGCAGATGAAATGTAAAATTAAAAAGAGCAACCATTTCAAACAAAACAAGCGCAGTACAGGATTTTATTGCGTTGAATACAGCGGAATGCGAGCAATTCCGATTGAATAGCTTCGTGGCTGCGGATTGAGTGACCGAGGCAAGAATAATCAGTAAGTAAATAACAATTGTCATAATCAATCCGCCCGGAAGTTGCTCCATCCTGCCTTTTCGTGATCTCCGTCAACGAAATAAACCTTGCGCACCAATGATGCCGCATTTGGAGCAAAGTGTGAGGCGCGGATTCCTTCGGTTTTTTCAAAACTGCCGACAGCGGCGAGCATCACATAGGGCATTCCCTTGGAGAGGGTATTCCAAGTGGTGTGTATCAATCCGTAAAGATGTTCGTTTTTGACAGTTGACAGACAGGAATTCAGTTTCGGCACGGAACGGTCCCATGGACAGAGCATCGTGTCAAAGCCTTCTTCATGGAAAACGAATGCTGTTTCAACAGGAGCCTCGGGGGCGTCGTATTGCCAATCTGCGATAATGATATCACGGCTGAGATGGGTAAGCATATATTGTTCCGCGTCCGCAGTCGGGCAGTTGCAAACGTATTCGTTATCGGAATTGTAGTGCGGGTGTTTATAGAGGAGCATATCGCCCCACATAATGGCACGCCGCCCCTGTGCCGTCAGATCAGCTGACAGCTCGTTGATAAAGTCGCACATCAGAACGGCGTTTTCTTGCCTGGATATATCAAACCCGTACGCCTCATCGCAGCCGATATGGAAATATTGTCCCTCCCCACAAAGCTCGATCAGTTCCCGACGGATTTCCCTCTGCAGTGCGCGCACGCGCGGGGAACGGATATTCCAGCACCAGCCGTTTTCACTGAACAGATATTGCAAAGTCGGATTCTGATCAAGTACCACGTGCTTGCCGCGGCTGACCCGCGAGGCCGAAGCATGCCCCCAATGATTGAACATAGGAACAATCTCAAGTCCGAGTGTTCTTCCTTCGTCAAGAAGCGGTCGCAACTCTTCCTTATGAAAGGCGTTGTTCCACGACAGCTCTTGGAGGCAATCAAATCGGAACATGCCCCAGAATTCCAGAATGAGATGTGTATATTTAAGCGCTGCGGCAAAGCGGATAAATTTTTGAATTTCCCAAAGCTCGGTTTTCGGGAAAACGCAGAAGTGCACCATTCTGTTTTGAATGAGCGGCTTGTCCTTGATTTGACAGCAATCGATTTCGATTGCGAGTTCTCCGTTGCAATCGACCGCCTTAAAACGGTCAAGCAAGGTCATGAATCCGCGAACCAGATCTTTTTCATTGTTTGCACAAACACAAAGTCCGTCCGACTCCACATTGATACTGTAATCACAGCCGTCAAGTGAGAGTGGTTTTGCGGCTCCGATTGTAAAAAGGAACCCCTCACACTCAGAAATATTCAGTGTAGAGCTATGAAAGGTAAAGACGTAACAAAAATCCTTTATGATGCCCTTGTTCAGGCACGGATGGGCAATTGCATTCATATTGCCCTCAATAATCAATTTGCCATCTGTGTGAATAAGGTTTTGCGGATGAAAGATCATAAATAATCCCTTCCTT
>CAVIBA010000139.1:0-4802 GCA_963640785.1 Bulleidia sp. | reverse complement strand
GTGTAATATATATGCGCAAAAAACAAAGTTCGGAGGAACACTGCAATGGATAAAAGCAAAATCAAAAAGGTTGTTCTGGCCTACTCGGGCGGTCTTGACACTTCAATCATAATTCCGTGGCTCAAGGAAAACTACAACAACTGCGAGGTAATCGCCGTTTCCGGAAACGTCGGTCAGGTGGACGAGCTGGAGGGACTTGAAGAAAAGGCGCTCAAGACAGGTGCGTCCAAACTGTATGTCGAGGATCTCACAAAGGAATTCCTCGAGGATTACGTCTTCCCCTGCGTACAGGCCGGGGCTCTGTACGAGGACTATATGCTCGGTACGGCGTTCGCACGTCCGCCGATTTCAAAGCGCGTAGCAGAGATCGCGATTGCCGAGGGCGCTGACGCCATCTGCCACGGCTGCACCGGCAAGGGCAACGACCAGGTGCGTTTCGAGCTGGCCATCAAGGCGTTCGCGCCCGACATGCCTGTAATCGCTCCGTGGCGTGAGTGGAGCATAAAGTCCCGCAGCGAGGAGATAGATTACGCTGAGGCGCACAACATTCCGCTGCGTATCAGCCGCGAGACCAACTATTCCAAGGACAAGAACATCTGGCACCTGTCGCACGAAGGGCTTGACCTCGAGGATCCCGCCAACGAGCCGCAGTACAACAAGAAGGGCTTTCTTGAGATGGGCGTCTCGCCCGAGCAGGCGCCGGACAAGCCCACCTACGTAACGATACACTTTGACGAGGGCATTCCCACCGCCGTTGACGGCGTCAAGATGGGGGCAGTCGAGCTTGTCACAAAGCTGAATGAGGTCGGCGGAGCCAACGGTATAGGCCTGCTCGACATCGTCGAGAACCGTCTTGTCGGAATTAAGTGCCGCGGTGTTTACGAGACGCCCGGCGGCGCGATACTGTACCACGCGCACGCTGTTCTCGAGACGCTTTGCCTCGACAAGGAGACGGCTCATTATAAGGCTCTCGTCGCGCAGAAGCTGGCCGAGCTTGTCTACGCCGCGCAGTGGTTCACTCCGCTCACCGAGGCTATACTCGCCTTCGTGAAGACGACGCAACGCACCGTCACCGGCGACGTCACGCTCAAGCTGTACAAGGGCAACATAATAAACGCCGGCGTCACCTCGCCTTATTCTCTCTACGATCCCGAGATTGCCACCTTCGACGAGGACGACGTCTACAATCAGAACGACGCCTCCGGCTTCATCACACTGTATGGTCTGCCTACCAAGGTCTACGCTAAAATGAAGGCCAAGAACGGTCTGAAATAATCCATGAGCACCAATCAGAAAATGTGGGCGGGGCGCTTCGAGAAGCCGCTCGACAGCCTCGCCGACGATTTCAATTCCTCGCTGTCGTTCGACCGGCGCATGTACAAGCAGGACATCGCCGGTTCGATAGCGCATGCGGGGATGCTGGCAAAGCAGGGAATAATCGCGCAGTCCGACGCCGAGCAGATAATCGCCGGGCTGACGGGAATACTTGACGACATAAATTCCGGCAAGCTCGAAATAGTTCCGGGTGCCGAGGACATACACATGTTCGTCGAGGCCGAGCTGACCGCAAGAATCGGCAACATCGGAAAAAAGCTGCACACCGCCCGCAGCCGCAACGATCAGGTGGCGCTTGATCTGCGCATGTATCTGCGCGACGAGGCAGACGGCATAGTCACTGCCATACAGGGACTGATAGCAGCGATAGTCGACAAGGCTGAGGAAAACATAGACGCCATCATGCCGGGCTACACCCACCTCCAGCGCGCTCAGCCGATACTGTTTTCACATCACATAATAGCATATTCGCACATGCTGTACCGCGACATTTTGCGGATTTGCGATGCTAAAGCTCGTATGAATCAATCGCCGCTCGGCAGCTGTGCGCTCGCCGGTACGACCTACAACACCGACCGCGAGGCAGTCGCCGCGGCGCTCGGCTTTGACGGAATAACCCAGAACAGCATCGACGGCGTCTCCGACCGGGATTTCTGCCTCGAGCTCATGGGTGCGATGTCAATACTTATGATGCATCTGTCGCGCATGGCGGAGGAAATCATTCTGTGGTCGTCGTGGGAGTTCGGCTTTGTCGAGCTCGATGACAGCTACACGACCGGCTCGAGCATCATGCCGCAGAAAAAGAACCCCGACATGGCCGAGCTTGTCCGCGGCAAGACGGGGCGCGTCTACGGACATCTCATGGGACTGCTCACCACCATGAAAGGCCTGCCGCTTGCCTACAATAAGGATATGCAGGAGGACAAGGAGGCCGTGTTCGACTGCTGCGACACGGTGAAAATGTGTCTCGGCGTCTTCACACCGATGGTGGCGACCATGAAGGTGCGCCGCGACCGCATGATAAACGCCGCGCGTCGCGGCTTCATCAACGCCACTGACCTCGCCGATTACCTCGTCGGAAAGGGAATCCCATTCCGCGCGGCCTATAATACGGTCGGTCGTATCGTCGGGTATGCCGTGCGACACGGTCAGGTGCTTGAAGAGATACCGCTTGATATATATGATAGCTTCGACGCGTCGTTCGGTGAAGATCTCTACGATGCCATAGATCTCGGCGCCTGCGTGCGCCGCAGAACCTCGGCCGGAGGTACCGGAGAGGCGTCGGTCACGGCGCAGCTAACCTTTATGCGGGACTATCTCAAAAGTGTGACGAAGGCGTGAATTTGTGAACGATACATGAATATTGTCCAAAAACATATTCTTTGGTAGCTTTGATTATAGGCTTTTATGATAAATGAACAGAAAATGTCGAAAACGACTTGACAATACAACATTTTGTTTGGTATAATAGTGGCAGTTCGAGATATTGTGTATTTGATCGCGCTTGTATATACCCCATGATATGGTTGGGAAGTTTCTACCGGATAACCGTTAATTGTCCGACTATGAGCAGACAGAGAATTGCCTCGTGAGAACGGCCTTTTTGCCGTTCCTTTGACGACCGGCGTCTGCGCATAGAAGCTGCAGGCGCCGGTTTTGTTTTGGCTTTGCGGGCTATGGCCCTGAGCATATAAAAAATCATGGAGGAACAATCATGTTCAAAAAAATCCTGTCACTTGCGCTTGTTGTCGTAATGTGCGCTTCGCTCTGCCTGGCTATGGTGTCCTGCTCTGACAATCAAGATCAGGGTGACGACATCATCGAATCTCCCCTGCCTCTGATCGAGACAAAATCCACGGTCACTGTGCCGGACGACTTCAAAATCGGTTTCATTTTCCTGCACGACGAAAATTCGACCTATGACGCTAACTTCATCAACGCCGCAAAGAGAGTTCAGAAGGCTTTGAATCTGAAGGACGAGCAGATTGTTCTTAAGACAAATATCCCTGAGGACGATACCTGCTACAGCACCGCTATCGACCTTGCAGACCAGGGCTGCAACATCGTGTTTGCCGATTCCTTCGGTCACGAGGGCTACATGCTCCAGGCCGCCAAGGAGCGCCCTAACACCCAGTTCTGCCATGCAACCGGTACCCGCGCTCACACCGAGGGTCTGGCTAACTTCCACAACGCTTTCGCTTCCATCTATGAGGGCAGATACCTCGCCGGCATCGCCGCTGGTATGAAGCTCAACGAGATGATTGAGTCCGGCAAGATTACCGCTGATAAGGCCGTCATGGGCTACGTCGGTGCGTACACCTACGCTGAGGTTATTTCCGGTCTCACTTCCTTCTACCTTGGTGCGAAGTCTGTTTGCCCGAGCGTCAAGATGAAGGTTCAGTTCACCGGCTTTTGGTACGACGAGGCCAAGGAGCAGGAGGCTGCAAACGCTCTTATCAGCAAGAACTGCGTCCTCATCAGCCAGCACGCTGACTCCATGGGCGCTCCCTCCGCTTGCGAGATGAAGGGTATACCGAACATTTCCTACAACGGCAGCACCGTTTCCGCTTGCCCCGACACGTTCATCGTTTCCTCTGCTATCAACTGGACTCCTTACTTCCAGTACATCATCGAGTCCTACGTCAAGGGCGAGGCAATTGCTGCTGACTGGTGCGGCGGTATCGACGAAGGCTCTGTTGTCCTGAGCGACATCAACGGCAGAGCCGCTGCTACGGGCACCAAAGAGAAGATTGCCGAGACCATCATCGCTCTGAAGAACGGCACAGTTAAGGTCTTCGACGTCAACACCTTCACCGTCAACGGTGAGAAGCTGACCTCCTACATGGCTGATGTCAACTTCGACGAGAACTACACCAAGGATACAGAGGCCATCAAGAACGGCGCGTTTGCCGAGTCCTCTGACCGTTCGGCTCCTTACTTCGATATTACCATCGACGGTATTGAGTTCCTGAACTCGATGTATTAATAAGCTGCTTTTCGGACAAAAGGCGGAGCATCAATGCCCCGCCTTAGTCCTTTTTATCTTATGGAGGGTAACAGAGTGTCAGAAATCAACGCGCTCGAGCTCAGACACGTAACAAAGCGTTTCGGCTCAATCGTCGCCAATAAGGATGTCGATCTCGATCTCCGCCACGGCGAAATACTTGCCATTCTCGGCGAAAACGGAAGCGGCAAGACCACACTTATGAACATGATCTCGGGAATCTACTTTCCTGATGATGGTGAGATACTCATAAACGGCGAAAAGGCTATCATTGCCTCGCCGAAGGATGCATATCAGTATAAAATCGGTATGATTCACCAGCACTTCAAGCTGGTCGATGTCTTCACTGCGGCCGAGAATATCGTTCTCGGTATCAGCAATGAGAAATTCAGCATAAAGAATTCCATTCAGAGCGTCCAGGCCATAAGCGAGAAGTACGGCTTTGAGCTCGATCCGAAGAAGA
>CAVIBA010000138.1:0-4854 GCA_963640785.1 Bulleidia sp. | reverse complement strand
TCACTTTTTCTATATCTTTTTTATTTTTCAGTCTCACATCTATTGTAACACTACACAGATTGGGCGACGGCTTTTTGCGCTGCCCTTGACAAGAGGGGCGGGAAGTGATAAAATATTAGGCGGTAAAATTTTTTTGAAATGAGGTATTTCTATGAACCGTCTGACAGGTAACGCTGTTGTAGGACAGTCCGGCGGACCGACCGCCGCCATAAACGCCACGCTGGCCGGAGTTATAAGAGGCGTCCGCGAGAACGTGCACGAAGGCTGCATAAAGACGCTGTACGGTATGCGCAACGGTGTCGAGGGACTGCTGGAGGAGCGTCTTGTCGACCTCACCGCCATATTTGACGACGACGCCAAAATTACAACGCTTGAGAACACCCCCGCCGCAGCGCTCGGCTCCTGCCGCAAAAAGCTGCCCGATCCCGATAAGGAGAGCGCTGTTTTTGAGCGTCTGCTCGGCATTTTCCGCAAGTACGACATACGCTATTTCTTCTACATAGGCGGCAACGATTCCATGGACACCGTCGCCAAGCTGTCGGCCTACACGCGCGGACATGACTACGAAATGTGCATCATGGGCATTCCGAAGACTGTCGATAACGACCTCGTCGTCACCGACCATACGCCGGGCTATGGCTCTGCGGCAAAGTACATCGCCGTCACCATGCAGGAGATTATCCGCGACTGTGCCGTCTACACGACCAAGGCAGTCACGATTGTCGAGATTATGGGACGCGACGCAGGCTGGCTGACTGCCGCTGCCGCTGTCGGACGCGCCGTAAGCGGGTACGGCCCCGACCTGATATATCTCCCCGAGCGCAACTTCAACATGGCGGAGTTCTTTGAGGATCTGCGCGGCGTGCTGGAGGATCATCCCAACGTCGTTGTGGCGGTTTCCGAGGGAATACATTTTTATAACGGCAAGTACGTCTGCGAGGCGACAAGCAGCGGAGCTGTCGACGTGTTCGGTCACAAGGCGCTGTCGGGCACCGGCAAGGCGCTTGAGATTGCCGTCAAGGAGGAGCTTGGGTGCAAGGTTCGCTCGGTCGAGCTGAACATTCCCCAGCGTTGCGCCGCACATCTCGCATCCGCAACCGACATTGATGAGTCAGTGTGCGTCGGCCGTGAGGCGGTCAGAGCCGCTTCCGAGGGCGTGACACGCCAGATGATGACCATCGAGCGCGTCTCGACCACACCTTATGTCACCCACATTTCGCATTCTGACGTGTCTGAGATTGCGAACAAGATCAAGGTCGTTGACGACAAATTCATCAACGAGCGCGGCAACAACGTCACCGACGAGTGCGTCGACTATCTGCTCCCGCTCATCCGCGGCGAGCGGACGCCCGAGTATGTGGACGGCATTCCGGTTCACTTTGTTATCTGATTGCTATCTGAATAAACCCGTTTTAAGTCCGGCGTGGGTATAGCTCTGCCGGGCTTTTTTCTTCCATTGATTTGTCAGTATGCCGTGCGTCCTACGGTGGAAAACTAAGCCCGAATAAACGAAAAGAGAAGGCCTATGATAACCGGACTGACAAACGATTACAAGCAAAACATCGACCTGCTCGACCGTGAGCTGAACGTCGGAAAAAACTTCGATATGCTGAAAAAGAAGCTCAAAATCGGGCAGGATGAGATAACAATGTACTATATTGACGGCTTCGTCAAGGATGCCGTCATGCAGAAGCTGATGATATATCTGCTTTCACTAGACGGCCTCGGAGAGGGCGAGGACGCCGCCCGGCGTTTCGCGGACGAGCGGCTGCCGCACGTCGAGGTCGAGGCGACGCGCAACGCCGAGACCATGCTGCACATGGTCATGTCGGGCGCGACGCTTATGCTCGGCAGTCCGTTCGGCGACTGTGGCATCATCATCGACTCGCGCAGCTATCCCGCCCGCGAGACGGCCGAGCCCGAGGACGACCGCGTCATGCGCGGCCCGCGCGACGGCTTCGTCGAGACGCTGATATGCAACACCGCGCTAATACGCCGCCGCGTGCGCGACACAAGCCTTGTCATGAGCTACATGAGCATAGGCTCGTCGTCGCGGACGGACGTCGTGGTGTGCTACATGAGCGACAAAGCGGACCCCGGCTACGTCGAGAAGCTGAAGGGACGGCTGAAGAGCATACGCACGCCGTCGCTCAACATGGGACAGCAGTCGCTGGCCGAGTGCCTCATACACTCGCGCTGGTACGACCCGTTTCCCAAAATACGCTACACCGAGCGTCCGGACACCGCCGTCGCACAGCTTTATGAAGGCAGTGTCCTGGTGCTCTGCGACAACTCGCCCGAGGCCATGATACTGCCGACGACGATTTTTGACTTTCTTCAGGAGACCAACGATTATTATTTTCCGCCGCTTACCGGTTCATACCTGCGCATTGTCCGGCACGTGGTGTTCTGGCTGACGCTGACGCTCATCCCGACGTGGTATCTGCTCATCAGTATGCCGCAGATTGTTCCGGGCTGGCTTGATTTCATCATCCCGGCCGACACGGGACGGCTGCCGATAATATTGCAGCTGCTGTTGGTCGAGTTTATCATCGACGGACTCCGCATGGCGTCGATGAACACGCCGGACATGCTGTCAAACTCGCTGTCCGTTGTCGGCGGACTGATACTCGGCGACTTTGCCGTGTCTATCGGCTGGCTTATCCCCGAGGTTATACTTTATATGGCCTTCGTCGCCATTGCGAACTTCACCCAGCGCAACTATGAGTTGGGCTACGCCTTCAAATTCATGCGCATACTCACGCTGATACTGACGGCGCTGTTCGGCGTCTGGGGCTACGCGGCGGGCATGATAATATCCGTCGTCCTCATCGTCATCAACAAAACGGCCAACGGCGGGCGCAGCTATCTCTACCCGCTCATACCGTTCGACGGGCGCGCGCTGCGCTCCATGCTGCTGCGCGTCAAGAAGCGCGACATTTCGCGGCAGTGAAAAAACCGGTACCGCACAGATATGTGCGGTACCGGTTTTGTATTTCAGCGTATCGGACGGCCGATGTTGAGCTGGCGTCGCCACTCGGGCGCGGAGCCGTCGTCGCCCCAGTATTCGTCGAGCGAGGTTATAAGTCCGTCGACGGCGCGGATGAAGGAGGTGACGTGGAAGGAGAGCCGCTTATCCTTTGTCGTCACGAGCATGGCGGTGACGATGAGCTCCACCGGCTTCGCCGCCGAGCAATCGCAGGGATATTCGACCGAGCGGACTATGCGCTCCTGACGCCCCGTCCACTCGCCGGGATATTCGCAGTTGGCGCGTATGAATTCGTCGACTGTGAAGCATTCGTTGGTGTTATGCCAGCGTATGACGGCGTCGTCGGCGAAAAAGCGGCGCATTGCGGCGGCGTCCTGGTCGCGGACGGCCTGCCAGTAACCTGTTATGTCCATATCTGCCTCACGCGTGGCTCAGCTCGTCGAGCTTTGCACGGATGGATTTCATGTCGCGGAGCATGTCCTCGTTTTTGCGCGGGTCGCGCAGAAGTGCGGCGGGGTGGAAGACGGCCGTCATATGAAATCCGCCGCGCTCGACCCAGGTTCCGTGCTCGCGCGTGATTTTGTAGTCGGGGTGAATGAGCCGCATGGCCGCGATTCTGCCGAGGCAGACGATGACCTTCGGCCGTATCAGCCGCACCTGCTCGCGCAGATACCCTATGCAGGCGTCCTCCTCGGCGGGAAGGGGATCGCGGTTTTTGGGCGGGCGGCACTTGAGTATGTTCGCGATGTAGACGTCCTTGCGGTCGATGTCGACGGCGAACAGAAAACGGTCAAGCAGCTGTCCTGCACGCCCGACAAACGGGGTTCCGGTCAGATCCTCCTGCTCACCCGGCGCTTCGCCGATGAACATAAGCTCCGCCTCGGGATTGCCTGTGCCGAAAACAAGATTTGTCCGCGTTTCGTGCAGAGGGCAGGCGGTGCAGCCCTTGCAGATTTCGTACAGCTGGTCTAATTTATCCATAAAAACTCCGTGTTATTTAGGCGTCACCGGAATTGCACGGTAGAGCCTTTAGTCGCGCCGTAGCTCCGGTACAACTCAATTATACCAGATAACACGCGCCTTTTCAAGGCATCGCCGCAAAAAATCGTTTTTTGTTGTCCTGCGGTATCAGAGCGCCGCGAGGTGCTCGACGGCCGCCCCGCCGAAAATTTCCTTGCCGTGCTCGGCTATGTAAAGACGCAGCCACCCCGCCTCCGACGCTTTGCCGAATTCGTTCATTATGCAGTACAGCTCGCGCCGCTCGTCCGCATCCTCCGGCGACACAAATAAATACCACTGTCCCCCCTCGCCTGCATATGCTGATGATGGGCACTGTGCCGACAGCATCCGGCAGCAGCAGACGAGCGCGTCGAGGCTGTCGAAGGAGAAGGCCAGTTCCTCGGGCGTCGGCCCCTTTTCCACGTACGCCGGTTGCCGACGCGCCGACTCATCTGCGGTCGACCTCGGTGCCCGCTTTGAGCCGCCCTTTGCTCCGGCAGTACCCGTGTCGGCGTCCTTCGCGGTGTCGCGCCGTTCACCCGCCGACAGCAGTCCAACCTTTGTTACAAACATTTCGCAGCCGCCCTCGCGCGAGGGGTAGAGCTGTATGAACACGCGGTCGCGGGCGGCGTCAAAGCCGGTGCGGTGCTTGGCCTCGTCAAGTATGCTCCAGAAGGCGCGGCGCGTTTCGGTGTTGTCGTAGTCGGCGCTTTCGCAGTCAAGGTCGTAGCGGGTCATATCCTCACGGGTGAGCATTATTTTCAGCTTTGTGTCGTTTATGAGTATAAGCTCCATTGTTGATACCCTTACCTTTCGATGATAAATTCCGCGGCTCGGCCGCGGGCTCTTACTAATAATTATAAGCC
>CAVIBA010000137.1:0-4931 GCA_963640785.1 Bulleidia sp. | reverse complement strand
GGTTCATACTTGACGGCTTCCCTCGCTCGGTGGCGCAGGCGCAGGCGCTCGAGGATCTTGGTGTCCACATCGACGCTGTGCTCGCAATCGAGGTCGAGGACGAGAAGATAATCGCGCGCATGGGCGGACGCAGAGTCTGCCCGACGTGCGGTTCCTCCTATCACGTCAGCTACAACCCGCCTGCTGTCGATGACGTTTGTGACAAATGCTCGGCTGACCTCATTATCCGTAGTGACGACAACGCCGAGACCGTTAAGAACAGACTTGACACCTACCACAGACAGACAGAACCGCTCAAGGAGTTCTACGCTAAGAGAGGCCTTCTGAAGGTGGTCGAGGGGCAGGAGGAGCTGGCCGACACAACCCGGCTGGTGACCGAAGCTCTGTCAAATCTTTGAGGCGGAAACATGATCCAGATCAAGAATTCAGAACAGTTAGCGCTGATGAAGGAAGCGGGACGCATAACGGGTGAGGCTCTGGTCTTCATCCGGGACTACGTCCGCGAGGGCGTGAGTACCTACGAGCTCGATAAACTGATTCGTCACTTTATCGAAAAGAACGGTGCGCGTCCCTCCTTCCTGAATTATGCCGGGTTCCCGGCGTCGGCCTGCATAAGCATAAACGATGAGGTCATTCACAGTATTCCTTCGAAGAAGCGAATACTCCATGAGGGCGACATCGTCAAGGTCGATGTTGGCGCCTATTACCGTGGCTTCCACGGTGACGCGGCAAGAACCATACCGGTCGGAAAAGTCAGCGAGGAGGCGGAACGGCTCATTGCGGTGACCCGTCAGAGCTTCTTCGAGGGCGCGGCGGCTGCCCGCCCCGGTATGCGTATCGGAGACATCGGAAGCGCGGTCCAGAAATATGCCGAGAGCTTCGGCTTTTCGGTGGTGCGGCCGTACGTCGGTCACGGAGTCGGTCACGAGCTGCATGAGCAGCCCGACGTCCCCAACTACGGCACCGCCGGACACGGCGTCAGATTGTGCAGCGGCATGACCATAGCGATAGAGCCTATGATAAATGCCGGCGTCAAGGAGATCAAGAATCTCCCCGACGGCTGGACAGTCAAAACCGCGGACGGAAAGCTCTCCGCACATTACGAGAACACGGTGGCAATCCTGCCGGACGGACCGAGAATACTAACACTGATTGACAAAGATTGGTGAATAAAATCTGTCACACACGAAGAGAATAGCAGGGAGGGATTATTCTGGCAAAAGATGACGTAATTGAGTTTGAAGGCGTTGTGCTTGAGGCACTGCCCAACGCAACCTTCAAGGTCAAGCTCCCGAATGGGCACATAGTCATGGCTCACATATCCGGGAAGCTGAGAATGAACTATATTCGCATACTGCCCGGCGATAAAGTAACTGTTGAGGTCTCCGTTTACGACCTCACCAAGGGCAGGATAACGTGGAGAGCCAAGTGATTGGCGCCACACGCTAAAACATTATGAAAGGAATGGTATAATACAATGAAGGTAAAGCCATCCGTAAAAAAGATCTGCGAGAAGTGCAAGATTATCAAGAGAAAAGGCCGCGTAATGGTCATCTGTGAGAATCCCAAGCACAAGCAGAGACAGGGTTGAACCCTATAAATCTACCGAATTTGAGAGGTGTAAAACAGAATGGCTCGTATAGCAGGCGTTGATATTCCGAATCAGAAACGCGTCGAGATAGCCCTTACCTACATCTACGGTATAGGCCGCAAGAGCGCTAACGACATCCTCGCTAAGACCGGTATCAATCCCGATACCCGTGCGAAGGATCTGACGGAAGAAGAAGTTGCAAAGCTTCGTGATGAGATTGAGTCTCATTATCATGTTGAAGGCGATCTTCGCCGGGACGTGGCACTGAACATCAAGCGTTTGGTCGAGATCAACTGCTACCGCGGTATCCGTCACAGAAAGGGACTGCCGGTAAGAGGTCAGAGAACAAAGACCAATGCGAGAACCAGAAAAGGTCCCGCTAAGACAATCGCTAACAAGAAGAAGAGTAGTTAAAGGAGTGGCATAAAGATGGCTAATGTTGGAAAGAAGGTAGTCAAGAGACGCCGCGAAAAGAAGAACATACCCGAAGGGCAGGTTCACATTCGCGCAACCTTCAATAACACTATCGTCACCATAACCGATAAGGACGGAAACGCAATTTCCTGGGCATCGGCTGGTGAGCTTGGCTTCAAAGGCTCCAGAAAGTCCACACCGTTTGCCGCGCAGATGGCATCTGAAACCGCTGCTAAGGCTGCTATTGAACATGGACTTAAGTCTGTTGAGGTTTATGTTAGAGGTCCCGGATCGGGACGTGAATCCGCAATCCGTGCGCTTGAGACCGTTGGTCTCCAGATCACAATGATCAAGGACGTGACGCCCATTCCTCACAATGGTTGCAGACCGCCTAAGCGCCGTCGCGTTTAATTCAATAGGGGGTATAAAGTAAAATGGCAAGATATACCGGACCTGTATGCAAGATCTGCCGCAGAGAAGGCACAAAGCTCTTCCTTAAGGGCGATCGCTGCACTACAAAGTGCGCACTTGACACCAAGAGAGGTTCCAAGGCGCCCGGACAGCATGGCGCTGCCGTCAAGAAGCAGAGAGAATACGGAATGCAGCTTCGTGAGAAGCAGAAGACCAAGCGCTACTACGGCGTTATGGAGAGGCAGTTCGCAAACTACTTCGATGAGGCCGACAGAAAAGAGGGCATGACCGGTGAAAACCTGCTGCTCCTGCTCGAGCGCAGATTCGACAACGTGATTTACAGAGTCGGTCTGGCAAGCAGCCGCAAGGAAGCACGTCAGCTCATCATCCATGGCCACTTCAAGATCAACGACAAGAAGGTCGACATTCCTTCCGTTATTCTTAAGGCTGGCGACGTTATTTCCATCACCGACAGCTTCAAGGCTTCCAAGAAGTTCACCGGTACCAAGAAGACCGTTGACGACAAGGAAGTTGTGAACGCCGGTCTGGCAGACAGCTTCGGCGGCAAGTCCATTCCGAAGTGGCTGACTGTCGACAAGGAAAAGGCAACCGCTAAGGTCGTCGCTCTTCCTGCAAGAGACGACATCGACATCGATTTCAACGAGCAGCTCATCGTCGAGTTGTATTCCAAGTAATATCCGTTCCCGGCATCTCCGTGATGCGCCTGCGGGTCATTACGGAATTGCTTTTGGATCGGAAGCGGCACCCCATTATTAAAATAGGAGGATTTATTTGGAATGATTGAGATAGAAAAGCCCAATATCACCACGGTCAACCTCAGTGAGGACGGAAGAAGCGGTAAGTTCATCGTAGAGCCGCTGGAGCGGGGCTACGGCATTACCCTCGGTAATTCGCTGCGCAGAATCCTGCTCAGCTCGCTTCCCGGCGTCGCCGTTACGAGCGTGAAGATAGACGGCGTTCTCCATGAGTTTTCCACGATCCCCGGTGTCAAGGAGGATGTCACAGAGATTATCCTCAACATCAAAGGCATCACCGCCAAGCTGCATACCAACTCCCCGAAGACCGTCATTCTTGACGTCACAGGCGAGCGCGACATCACAGCAGGCGACATTAAGCAGGATTCCGACATAGAGATCCTCAACCCCACCCATCACATCGCAACGATAGGTGAGAACGAGAGACTTTATATGGAGCTTACCTTTGATCACGGACGCGGTTATGTGTCCCAGGAGCGCAACAAGCAGATCCACAGCGCACAGCTTGGCCCGACTGTCAGCGCGCCTATCGGAACGATATACACCGATTCCATCTATACACCGGTTTACAATGTCAGCTACACGGTTGAGAACACCCGTGTCGGCAACATCACAGACCTGGATAAGCTCACACTTGAAGTTTTGACTAACGGAACGATAACTGCCAAGGAAGCGATTTCACTCGGAGCCAAGATTCTCAACGAGCATCTCAACTTGTTTGTGGATTTGTCCGATGAAGCAAAGAAGGCAGAGATAATGGTTGAAAGAGAAGAAACCGTCAAAGAGAAAGTTCTTGAGATGACCATTGAGGAGCTTGACCTGTCGGTTCGCAGCTTCAACTGTCTGAAGCGCGCCGGCATTGACACGGTGGGAGATCTGACCAGCCGTACCGAGGAGGACATGATAAAGGTTCGTAACCTCGGAAAAAAATCGCTTGAAGAAGTTATTCAGAAACTACATTCACTCGGCCTCGACCTCAAAAAGGAAGAGGAATGACCGGGAATTATTGCTCAGAATAAGTACAGCAAAAGGAGGGAATAAAAATGCCCGGAACCAGAAAACTCGGCAGAACAACGTCTCAGAGACAGGCGATGCTCCGCGGGCTTGTTACTTATCTGCTTGAAAACGGACAGGTCGAGACCACCGTTACAAGAGCTAAGGAAGTTCGTTCTATTGCCGAAAAGATGATTACTCTCGGAAAGAAGAATACTCTGGCTAACCACCGCGCTGCTATGGCGTATATCACCAAAGAGAGCGTTGTTACCAAACTCTTCTCTGAGATTTCTCCCAAGTATGCCGACAGAAACGGCGGATACACTCAGATCTTCAAGATCGGTCCCCGCAAGGGTGACGGCGCCGAAATGGCCATCATCCGTCTCATCGACGACAACTGATAAAAACCGAGCCGCTGCCTCTGGCAGCGGCTCTTTTTTGCTTTATCTTTATTTTGTCATGTCCTTGACCGCGCTCCAGAGCGCGTCGAGGTCGGAGAGCGTGTTGTAAATGCCGAAGCTGACGCGCACCGCGCCGTGCTTGGGTGTGCCGAGGGTTCGGTGCGCGAGCGGCGCGCAGTGAAAACCGCTGCGCACGCATATGCCACGGCTGTCCAGCTGCCGCCCGACTTTGTCCGACGGAATATCTCCGACGTTGAGAAGAAGAACCGAGCCCACGTGCTCCGGCGCGTAGACCTGCACGCCGGGGAGCCCGGACAGACGGTCAAGCAGGGCGGTGTACAGCGC
>CAVIBA010000136.1:0-5078 GCA_963640785.1 Bulleidia sp. | reverse complement strand
CTGCTCGCGGCAGAAAAGTACAGTTAAATCACGTCCCGCGGACGTTATGGCGAGTACACTTCGAACACGTCGGAATTCGCCACGGCGAGTGCCCCCGTGGCAAACTAACTATGATAAAAAAATTTTAACATACATAAGGGAGAAAAACCATGACACTTCTTATTCTTGCTGCCGGTCTCGGCTCGAGATACGGCGGGCTGAAACAGCTTGACCCGATCAACGATTACGGTGAGTTCATCATCGACTATTCCGTGTTCGACGCAAAGCGCGCAGGCTTTGACCGGGTTGTTTTTGTTATCAAGGAAGAAAACTATGAGGCCTTCCGTGAGACTATAGGCTCGCGTATCGAGGGACACATAAAGGTGGAGTATGCCTTCCAGAAGATGGACAATATTCCCGCGTGGGCGTCCGTCCCCGAGGGACGCACCAAGCCGTGGGGCACCACGCACGCCGTCCTCGCTGCCCGTGATATTATTCACGATAACTTCGCCGTCTGCAATGCCGACGACTTCTACGGCGCCGATACCTTCAAAAAGGTCGCCACACACCTCGCAAATCCCGAACTCAAGCCTGACTCGCACGACTATTGCATGGTCGGCTTCGTGCTCAACAACACGCTCACCGATAACGGCTCCGTCTCCCGCGGTGTCTGCGTTACCACGGACGGTATGCTGGACAGCATCGTCGAGCGCACAAAGATTTACCGCACTCCCGACGGCCCCGTCTTTGAGGAGAACGACCGGCGCTTCCCGCTCACCAACGATACCATCGTTTCCATGAATTTCTGGGGCTTCACCCCCGCCGTCTTCGATCAGCTCGAGGAGAGATTCGAGAAGTTCATGCGCGGCGAGCTCGCCGAGAACCCGCTCAAGAAGGAGTGCCTGCTTCCCAATGACATCGGTCTGATGCTCGGCGAGAACAAGTGCACTGTCCGCGCCTATTCCACTGAGTCTGTCTGGTTCGGTGTTACATATCACGAGGACAGAGCCGACGTTGTCGCCAAGATCGGTGCGCTGACCGATGGCGTCAGATATCCGAAGGGGCTCTGGAAATGAACGCGGAAATCTTCAACGTAGCACGCCTCTTTGATGTTGCGGGCGAGCCATGCGGCATCAAGGAGTGCACGTCGGGACATATCAATAATACATATGTGGTTGATTTTCACAACAATGGCGAAATTGATAAGTATGTTCTTCAGAAAATAAACACCTACGTCTTCAAAAATCCGGATTTTGTCATGAACAACATCTTCGGCGTCACGACCTACCTGCGCGGCTATCTTGTCGCCTCGGGCGAGAATCCGCAGCGCGGGACGCTGAATTTCGTCTTATGCCGCGACGGTCACACCTACTACCGCGACGAGCAGGACGGCTGCTGGCGTATGTACCACTATATCGACAACGTCGTCTCCTACGCGCTGGCGGACAGCCCTGACATGTTCATGAAGGCAGGCTTTGCCTTCGGGCAGTTCCAGCGTCGCATGGCGGGCTATGATGCGACCGTGCTCGAGGAGACAATCCCCGACTTTCACAACACCAAGAAGCGCTTCGCGCGCTTCTGCGAGGTCGTTGACGCCTGCACGAGCGAGCGACGCGACATTGCAGCGGAGGAGATAAAGTTCGTCCGCGCGAGAGAGGCGCAGTGCGCGCTCGTCGTCGACGAGCTGGCGGCGGGCGGCATTCCGCTGCGCGTTACGCATAACGACACCAAGCTCAACAACATACTCATGGACGGTGAGACCGGCGACAGCGTCTGCATAATCGATCTTGACACCGTCATGCCGGGCTCGTCGCTGTACGATTTCGGCGACGCTATCCGCTTCGGCGCCTCGAGCGCGCTCGAGGATGAGCAGGATCTCACCAAGGTCTACTTCCGCAACGACATGTTCGAGGCCTTCGCGAGAGGCTACATCGAGGGCTCGGGTCACTCGCTGACTGAGCGCGAGACAGAGCTGCTGCCCATGGGCGCGCTCGTCATCACGCTTGAGACGGGTATGCGTTTCCTCACCGACTACCTCGAGAACGACGTTTACTTCAAGACCGCGTTCCCCGACCACAATCTCGTCCGGGCGCGCAATCAGTTCAAGCTGGTCTCGGACATCGAGAACCGCATGGACGAATTCCAGGCTATAATCGCAAAATTCAAATAACGACATTTGCGCGTCGGGCGCCGACGGCGTCCCCGCGCGGGAAAGGCATCTAAAATGGCTGTTCTTATAACAGGCGGTACCGGCTATATCGGCTCGCATACGATAGTTGAGCTGTTGGCCGACGGCCGCGATATTGTGGTGATGGATAATTTCTGCAACAGCAAGCCCGTAGTGCTGGAGCGGCTCCGTCAGATAACCGGCAAGGAGATCAAATTCTACAAGGCCGATATGCTCGACAGTGAGAGCATGGAGGTCATTTTCAGGGAGAACAGGATAGATTCCTGCATTCATTTCGCCGGACTCAAGGCGGTGGGCGAGTCGGTAGAGAAGCCGCTGTGGTATTACCACAACAACATCACCGGCACGCTCAAGCTGTGCGGGCTTATGCAGAAGTACGGCGCGAAGGAGATAGTTTTCAGCTCCTCCGCGACGGTTTACGGACGCTCGAAGAGCGTTCCGATCCGCGAGGATTTCCCGCTCTCGACCGAGAATCCGTACGGCGAGACAAAGCTAGTTATCGAGCGCATACTCTCCGATCTGCACTGCGCAGACCCCGAGTGGAGCGTTACGATACTGCGCTACTTCAACCCTGTCGGCGCGCACAAGAGCGGCATGATAGGCGAGGACCCGCGCGGCATCCCGAATAACCTCATGCCCTACATCACCCAGGTCGCCGAGGGTAGACTCGACCACCTCAGCGTGTTCGGCAACGATTACAACACTCCCGACGGCACGGGCGTGCGCGACTATATCCACATCACCGACCTTGCCCGCGCCCACCTCAAGGCGCTGGACTATGCCGACAGCCACAGCGGCGTCGATTACTTCAATATCGGAACCGGCAAGGGTTACTCCGTGCTCGAGCTGGTCGAGACGTATCAGCGCGTGACGGGCAAGAAGATACCCTACGTCATCGCACCCCGCCGTGCGGGCGACGTTGACGAGTGCTACGCCGACCCGTCCAAGGCCAACCGTGTGCTCGGCTGGAGCGCACAGCTCGGACTTGAGGACATGTGCCGCGACTCCGACCACTGGCAGACGCTCAACCCCATGGGCTACGACGCAAAATGAGCGTTACCGTAAGCAAATTCGGCACGCTTCCGGACGGGAGCGCGGCGTCGCTTTACCGCCTCACGGCGGCGTCCGGCGCCTATGTTGATATAACTGACTTCGGCGGCGCGGTCGTGCGCCTGTGCGTTCCCGACCGGGACGGCAGGCTCGGCGACGTTGTCTGCGGCTACGATACGCTTGACAGCTACGTCCGCGGCGACGGCTACCAGGGCGCGCTCGTCGGGCGCGTCGGCAACCGCATCGCGGGCGGCCGCTTTACGCTTGACGGACAGGAGTACACGCTTTACCGCAACGATGGTGAGAACTCTCTGCACGGCGGGCGCGTCGGCTTTTCGCACCGCCTCTGGCAGGCGTCCGTCGGCGACGACTCGCTGACGCTGACGCTCACCTCGCCCGACGGCGAGGAGGGGTACCCCGGCCGCATGGACGTGCGCGTGGTCTACCGCTTTGCACGTCGCGACGGCGCGGACGTGCTCTCGATAGAGTACTTTGCCGTGAGCGACCGAAAGACGCTCATAAACCTCACAAACCATACATATTTCAACCTCGGCGGCTATGCCGAGGGCGACGTGCTCGACCATGTCCTTAAAATGGACGCCGACGCCTACCTCCCGACGGATGAGTTGCTCATTCCGACGGCTCGATGTCGACGCGCCCGAGCGCGACCTCGTGCTCGCGGGCGGATACGATCACTGCTTTGTATTCCGCGGCGGACGCACTGCGACTCCGGTTTCCCGCTGCGAGCTGTACTGCCCGAGCACCGGGCGGCAGATGGAGGTCGTCACCGACCGCCCCTGTGTCCAGTGCTACACGGCCAACTTTACGAACAACCCCGAGTTTCCCTTCAAGGGCGGCGTCCCGCAGCGCCGCCGCATAGCGGTCTGCCTCGAGACGCAGAATGCGCCCGACAGCGTCCATCACCCCGAGTTTACCTTCTCCGATGCCCTGCTTGACGCGGGGAAGGAGTTCCGCTCCGTCACCGAGTACCGATTTAAGACGCGCGACTGAGCGCGCCGCGTAATATTCGCGCGGGGGCTCACATATGCTTCACTGAAAGTATTTTTTGTGAGGTATATCAGAATGAGTCCGAAGAGAACATTGGCTTTGATAATGGTGCTCCTGCTGGCTTTTCTCGGCCTGCCGTTCCCGGCTGTCGCAGAGAATGGGAGCCGGGGAGGCACCGGCGGGAGCGGTGTCGGCGACGGCGGAGCCGCGCTTACGGCAGGCTCGCCGACGGGCACGTCAGCAGACGCGCCGGTCGTTCCGACCGACATAACGCCCAACTGCCGCTCGGCCATACTCATGGAGGCCGAAACCGGCAAGGTGCTCATGGAGCACAACGCCGACGAGGCGCTGCCCCCGGCGTCGGTCACGAAGGTCATGACGCTGCTGCTGGTCATGGAGGCCATCGACGCGGGCGCTATGAAGCTGACGGATGTGCTCAGCTGCAGCCCCAACGCGGCCTCGATGGGCGGCTCGCAGGTCTATCTTGAGCCGGGCGAGCAGATGGCGGTCGAGGAGCTGATAAAGTGCGTCGTCATAAGCTCGGCCAACGACGCCGCGGTCATGCTCGCAGAGGGCGTGGCGGGCAGCGAGGAGGCTTTTGTCACGCGCATGAACAAGCGCGCCGCCGAGCTCGGTATGAAAAATACCGTCTTCAAAAACACAAACGGCCTCGACGACACCGACACCGGGCACGTCACCTCGGCGCGCGACATCGCGATTATGTCGCGCGAGCTGATAAAGCACCCCAAAATCCTCGAGTACAGCGGCATCTGGATGGACACCATACGTAACGGTGCCTTCGGGCTGACCAACACCAACCGTCTCATCCGCTTTTACCCCGGCGCGACCGGGC
>CAVIBA010000135.1:4689-5139 GCA_963640785.1 Bulleidia sp. | reverse complement strand
ACTATGTGGTGTATGCTGCCGACGCCCAGCACCGCGTCGACCTCGGGGAACTCGTCGAGCACCTGCCCGCGGTAACGCTCGGCGAGACAGCCCGTCACGATGATGGCCTTGAGCGAGCGGTGCTTTTTGAGCCACGCGATGTCGAGAATGTTGTCTATCGCCTCTTTTTTGGCGCTCTCGATGAACGCGCAGGTGTTGATGATGACAACGTCCGCCTGCGTTTCGTCCTGTGTTATTTCGTAGCCTGCCTCAAAAACCTCGTGCAGCATGACCTCAGTGTCAAGCTGGTTCTTCGGGCAGCCGAGTGAAACAAAACCGATCTTCATATTCTTCCTTATCCGGCGGCCACGGCCGCGCTGTGTTCTTTATAAACCTTTAATAATAATATCACACTTAGGCGAATCTGTCAAGCACCCGCCGCGGCGGAGGGCGGATTTGGCTGTATACGGG
>CAVIBA010000135.1:0-4607 GCA_963640785.1 Bulleidia sp. | reverse complement strand
GTATACGGGACGCTGACGGCCATTTTATGTCGGTTTGGATAATTAATGCCTCAGCAAAACACGAAATTTGTAGATGTAGTGCATTGACAAAGCGGCGCGGTTTGTGATATTATTTATCTGTAATAATTTATATTCTGAAAGTGAGGTATCACCATGGGCTATCTCGATACAGTAGTAGCTGATGTAAACAAAAAATATGCAGGCCAGCCTGAGTTTTTGCAGGCTGTGCGAGAGGTTTTTGAGTCTCTTGCGCCTGTTATAGCAAAGAACGAGGCGTTCTATCAGAAGGAGGCTATTCTGGAGAGAATAGTCGAGCCTGACCGTCAGATCATATTCCGCGTGCCGTGGGTCGACGACGCAGGAAACGTCCGCGTCAACACCGGCTACCGCATCCAATTCAACAACTCGATAGGCCCCTACAAGGGCGGAATCAGACTGCACCCCTCGGTCAACCTGAGCATTATGAAGTTCCTCGGCTTCGAGCAGACCTTCAAGAACTCGCTGACCGGCCTTCCTATGGGCGGCGCAAAGGGCGGCTCCGACTTCGACCCCAAGGGCAAATCCGACCGCGAGGTCATGGCGTTCTGCCAGTCCTTCATGACCGAGCTCTATAAGTACATAGGCGCAAACGAGGACGTTCCCGCAGGCGACATCGGAACCGGCGCAAGAGAGATCGGCTATATGTTCGGCCAGTACAAGCGTCTGTGCGGCCAGTTCGAGGGCGTGCTGACCGGTAAGGGGCTCAGTTACGGCGGCTCCCTCGCAAGAAAAGAGGCTACCGGCTACGGTCTGCTTTACATGGTGGACGAGCTGCTCCGCTGCCACGGCAACACGCTCGCAGGCAAGACCGTCGTCATCTCGGGCGCGGGCAACGTCGCTATCTACGCAGCTGAAAAGGCCACACAGCTCGGCGGCAAGGTCGTCACAATGAGCGACTCCACCGGCTGGATTTACGATAAGGACGGCATTGATCTTGCCGCCGTCAAGGAAATCAAAGAAGCCAAGCGCGGCCGCATTTCCGACTACCTCAACTACCGCTCGGGCGCCGAGTATCACGAGGGCCGCGGCGTGTGGAGCGTCAAGTGCAACGTTGCACTTCCCTGCGCCACCCAGAACGAGCTGCTCATCGACGACGCGAAGGCGCTGGTCGCCAACGGCGTCACTGCCGTCTGCGAGGGCGCTAACATGCCGACCACCATCGAGGCTACCAAGTACCTTCAGGCCAACGGCGTATTCTTCACGCCCGGCAAGGCATCCAACGCCGGCGGCGTTGCAACCTCCGGACTTGAGATGTCGCAGAACAGCGAGCGTCTTTCCTGGACGTTCGAGGAGGTCGACGCCAAGCTCCGGGGCATCATGACCAACATTTATCACAACATCGACACCGCCGCCGCGAAGTACGGCTTCGAGGGCAACTATGTCATCGGCGCTAACATTGCAGGCTTCGAGAAGGTCGTCGACGCTATGATCGCTCACGGCGCTTGCTGACAGCTTTCCACCAGTAAACATATGCCGCCCGGAGAGGAAATTCTCCGGGCGGTTTTGCCGCGCCGACGCATTTTTCATCGGCGGCATCACGTAAAATGCTCCCGGCTCTTTCACTCCGGGCGGCATTATACAAAAAGCTCCCGGCGCTCTCCGGGTGGCATCAAAAAATCCCCCGCGTCTGCGGGGGATTTTTGCTTTGCGCACTCGTGGCGCTCTCCTCAGAGAATGGACTTCTCCTCGGAGGCCTGCGGATGCTCCTTGATGTACTTCGTCCACTTTATGTAGCCGTAGGTTGTGTTGGTGAGGTAGCCGACCTTGAGCACGAGCAGCGCGTACTGACCCGAGAGTATGTTGATGACCGCCTCGAGAATGGCGCTTATGTACCACGCTATCCACTGCTCGCGGAAGCGGAACAGTATAAACAGTCCGTTGCAGACGCCGACCGCCGAGACGCAGGCATCGAGGTAGCAAACTATCGTCTCAAGCACCTCGTTGCCGCCGAAGAGGTCGGTTCCGATGTCCATAATGGTCAGCACGTAGCCGACGACCACCGTCCAGACGACAATGCCTACAACGACCAGCACCTCCTGCCAGCCCTTGAGCGTACGGACACGGGTGGTTTCGTTGTCCTCCTTGTCGGGGTGCTTGTGCCAGTTGATAAAGCTGATGATGTCGATAGGCAGCCAGAAGAACAGCGTCGTCGCCATGGTTGCGAAGCGGTACATCAGCACGATGCAGATAAGTATCTCCGTAATCTCGACGAAAACGGAAACAATGAAGTTCCACTTGCTCTGCTTGGAGATAAGCAGCTCGCAGAGAATGTTCAGAAACGTATCCGCGAGGTACAGAGCCATGATAATGCCGCCGTTGACGCCGTTGATGTCCTCCTCGGGGAAGAGGAAGCAGAAAACGGTCGCCAGAATGAGAATTGAGAAGAACCATACCTTCTCGTATGTTGTAAAGCCCGTCCAGATAGCCTTAAGCCGTTCGCCGAAGCTCTTTTTGGTTTTTTCCATTGGTTATTCCTTGTCTGTGAATTCTTTTGCCTGTGAATTCTCTTGTCTATGAAATTTTTTTGAGGTCTTTGCTCGAAAATTTATAATCGATCCGCTCCATCTGGTAGTCGTAGAGGCACAGCGTGCCGAGCGGAGTACCGTCGTAATTGATGCCGCCGATGTAGTAAATGTCCACAAACAGCCCGATGTCAAGATCCTCAATATCCACGCCGCTGAACACTATGCGGCGGTAATTATACAGCCTTGTGCGTCCGCTGACGACTGCGGTCGGGAAGTAGCGCGTCTTGTGCAGCGCGTCCGGATCGATGTTGTCGCTCTGGTCGTCGGGGGTGAGGTCGGTGGTCTTGACCAGCGTCACGTCGAAAACGTCGTGGTCGAGCGAGGGCACTTGGGACAGTCCGAGGTCTTCCGCCACGCTCTTGACGGTGCTGTTGTTGTACCTGAAAATTATCTGCACCTCAGACGCCTCGGGGATAATGACGTAATCCACCACCGAGAAGTAGCCATAGCTCTGCTCCTCGAGAGTGATGGTCGCCTGCTCCTGCTTGAAGCCCTCGAGCACTCCGTCCGAATAGGCGGTCTTGATCTCGGGCGTGACGTAAAGCTGCTTTACGTCGGCGGGAATTTTGGTTGAGAAGCACATTCTCCAGATAAGCAGCACGAAGACAAGGGCGACTATCGCGCAAAGAATTCCCTTGATTATCCATCCTGTTATCTTGAGCGCTCCGGGTTTGTAAGCCATATTTAACCTCCGTTATTTTTGCGGTGTGAATCTGAATATCAGCGTCGTGGACTCGGAGAGCATGCTGTTGCCGCTTATCCGCTTGCCGTCGGCCGAATACCAGCCGTCGGCAACGTACCCCTCGGCCGCCACCGGAATCACGGTTGCCGAGCCGTTGCTCTTCGGGTCAAAAGACAGCGTTCCCTGCCCCTCGATGTTTATCGTGACTGTGAGCGAGCCGCCCGGCAGGAGCGTCGCGACGGTCTTGCCGCTCGCGTCGCCGAGCAGTACGCGGTAGGACTCGGCGGCGTTGATGACGTATCTGTCCGGCCCCGCGCCCATGACGCAGCCGCGCACGCACAGTCCGGTCACGCCCTCGTCGCTGCGCGAGAACGAGACGCCCTCCCCGAGTCTCACATCATTTCCCGAGACCCGCAGTCCGAGCACGCGCTGGACGTACATCAGGTGTCCCGAGTAGGTCGGCTTGCCGGTGACGTTTATGACGTTATCCGTAAAGCTGACGCCCTCCATGTAGTTTGTCACGGGGACGTAGCCGTTATAAACGTAGGTCGGCGTATTGTAGGACTTCTGCCGGAGAATGCCCTTGCCGAAATTCAGTCCCGGCATATATGAGCTGCCCTCGATGTTGAGCACTCGCTTGTCGCTGCCGCCGGGGATGTTGAAGGTGTTGCGGGTGATGTTCATGCCGTGGACACCGGCCTGCTCGTAGGCGTCGGCGCGCAGTATGCGCTTGCCGCTGACAACACTGGTATACGCCGTCGTCGAGGTCGAGGTGTAGAGCACTATGAAGGCAGGCGTCGTGGCACTCGCGTCGTCGACGTTGGGGTATTCGGCGTAGGCAGTGAAGACATTGCCCGAAATTTCGGTGTCAACGATGCCGTTGTAGCGTATCGCGGCGTACATCATGCCGTCGAACACGTTGTCGGTAATGCGGAAGCCGGTGACGGTCGCGCCGCCGGCCTGCGAGTGGTGGCCGATGGCCATTAGCGGCACGCCGCAGCGGTCGCTCTTGCCGAAATAGCAGTGACTTATCTCGATGTTCTCGCTGTAATTGTACTCGCCCTCACTGAACGTCAGCGGAGCGGTTGCCGCCACGCCGGTAGCGCCGGGCGTCGACACCTCGATCTGCACGACCTCGCGTGTGAACGTCCCGCCCCAGGTGTAGCCCGCGAACATGCAGTTGCGTATGGCGGAATTTTTGCAGCCGGTGTACTGAATGGCGTGGTTGTTCTTCATGTCCTTGAATATGACGTTCTCGAGCAGCACACCGTCGGCGCAGCCGAAAATGATAGCGCCCTTGCTCGTCTCAAGCATATCCATGACGCCGCCGCGCACGGTGAAATGCGAGCTACCCTCGGCTC
>CAVIBA010000134.1:3545-5140 GCA_963640785.1 Bulleidia sp. | reverse complement strand
CCGTTACGGCGACCGGCGTCGCGAGTCCGAGCGAGCAGGGGCAGGAGACGACCAGCACCGAAATGCCGATACTCAGCGCAAAGCCGAGGTCGTAGCCGAAAATCAGCCATATTATCGTCGCCACAGCCGCGATGGACATGACGACAGGCACGAAAATTCCCGAAATTTTGTCCGCCAGACGCGCCGCGGGCGCTTTGGTCGCCCCCGCCTCACGAACCAGCCGGATTATGCGCGAGAGCGCGGTGTCGTCGCCGACGCCGGTCGCGCGAAACTGTATACTGCCGCTGATGTTGACGCTCGCCGTCAGCACCGTGTCGCCAACCGTCAGGTCGACGGGCACGCTCTCGCCCGTCAGCGCCGAGCGGTCAAACGAGGACGAGCCCTGCACTATCACGCCGTCCGCCGGAACCGACTCGCCGGGGTGCAGCACCACAATGTCGCCCACCACAAGGCTGTCCGCGGGGACAGTCACCTCATTTCCGTCGCGGATGACGGTCGCCGTCTTGGGCGAGAGATCGATAAGCCGCTCAAGCGCGCGCCCGGTGCGGCGCTTTGCCCGGCTCTCGAGATATTTTCCGACCGTAACCAGCGTCAGTATCATGGCCGCCGACTCAAAATACAGCTGCGACATGCACTTGTGAACCGTCTCATGGTCGCCGCGCCCGAGCGCCTCGCCCGCGACGAAGAACATCGCCACGCCGTATATCACCGCGGCCGACGAGCCGACCGCCACCAGCGAATCCATGTTCGCCGCGCGCCGGATGATCGCCGGAATGCCGCGCAGGAAAAACACGCGGTTGACGTAAAGCACGGGCAGCGTCAGCAGCAGCTGAATGAGAAAGAAGCTGACCGCGTGCTCCACCTCGTGGAAGTAGCCCGTGAAAGGCAGCGACAGCATATGCCCCATCGAGACGTACATAAGCGGTACGGTGCAGCAGATGGAGACGATGAGCCGCATCAGCACGTCGGTGTAGGGCGACTTTTTCTCCTTTTCGGCATCTGATTTTGCCGACTGAGCGTCGGTGGCGCCGGATTTTTTGTCCGGCAGATATGTGGCGACGAACCCGGCCTTGTCGACCGCCGCCGTCACCTTTTCGATAACCTCCGGGCCGTCCAGCTCGCAGATCATCCTGCCCTCGAGCAGGCTGACCGACACGCTCGTGACGCCCTGCACTCTGCCGACAGCCTTTTCCACGGCCGCCGAGCAGGCGGAGCAGCTCATGCCCTCAACTTTGAAGTTTACCTTCATTATTATATATCCTTTCCGGGTCAGCGTGACCCCGAGATTATTATAGCACCCGTGCAAAACAAATTCAATAGCCGCACGCAAAAAATATTCACTAAAATAGTATAGATTAAAATACACCCTCTATATACACTTTCCTAAAAAAGCCCTGTCGTACACATAGAATCCGTAACAAATTATTCATATGTTCAACATCATTGGCAAATTTTTTAGTTCTCGTTTGTGCATATATACAATTATTTGATAGAGCAGTTGACGAATGCTTGCAGATATGCTAAAATAACATTGAAGGCACATGATGGCTAAAAATATTGCTCAATGTGTTTTGTGTATCAAGTATAAAAAAGGG
>CAVIBA010000134.1:0-3535 GCA_963640785.1 Bulleidia sp. | reverse complement strand
CCGACCCATGTACCTTTTACTAGATATTTGAGAACGCGTATTTTACCAAAATTAAGGAGGATTATCATGCATAATAAGTATCGTTTTCTTATCGTACTCGTATTGTTAGCAACCGTACTCTGTACCTGTGCACCGACGACCATCTATGCCGTCGGTAATGATTCTTCAGCATCTGCATCCGAACTAATTTCGGCCGTTGACAATGGTTCTTCTGCATCTGTATCCGAACCAATTTCGACCGACTACACGGTAACTTATCACAATTATGAAACAAATGAAACTCGAATCAGCAGTACAGCTGATCGGACAAAATATGACTACACCTGTTCATACGAGTGTATGGATCCGAGTGATTTGGAATTGTCCATACAAGCCGACGCCGAATACTTTCGCAGGCAGGCGAACGCAATAGCTCCGCAGAGTGCATCAAGATCATCTACGGTGCAGGTTGTAGATCCAAGTAGTTATTTTCTCTACAGTGGGGTACTACTGATAGCTGTTTATGCCACTAATCCTTATGGAATCGTTGAACCGTACTG
Source organism: Bulleidia sp. (assembly GCA_963640785.1). Classification (GTDB taxonomy): domain Bacteria; phylum Bacillota; class Clostridia; order Oscillospirales; family CAG-272; genus UMGS1002. The sequence goes on along the minus strand of CAVIBA010000134.1, from coordinate 2,996 downwards.
CTACGGAAGTGGCTTTTTAGCGGGCGGTAAAACTATCGTGACTGCAGCACATGTTGCAGCCCCCACTTTGGATGATGGATGGAGCAATCCTCAGGTAAGAGTCTACTATAATCTGCACTTTTCCGCGTCATCTGATCCGTACGGTGATTTGGATTCATATCCATATTACACAGTTTACGATTGCCAGCATGGTTCTGCGGAAAGCATTTCAACGGACTGGTATGTGGGAACGCTGTCATCCACAATTAACGGAGCGTATTACTTCAATTGCTACGTTGTTGACTCTTCTGTTGTGGGCGAAGATACATTTAGTGTCGGGTATGCAAGTACTAACAAGTTTTTGAAGTGTGAATCACAGGGAGTTGCTCTAGAGTATTGGCCGCAATTGAACAACTTGTTTATGAGCAATACCATTGTATCCGGAATGAGTGGTGGACCAATATATTCTTATTATAACGGGAGAAACTGCATAGCGATAAATCGCGCCTATAACAGCACTACCCGCAACGGGCACGGCACATTAATAACAGATAAAATATTTGATTACATAGTTGACAGCATACTAAGTTAGAAAGGAGCCCCTGTATGTTAAAAAAGCTCTCGCTACTCCTCGCACTGATAGCTTGCAGCGCATGCATAGCGTCCTGCAACACCGCGCCGGTTGAGAATCCTCAGGATTCGACGACGCCGGAGGAAACAACGCCTGCAAGAGAGACGTATCCGCAGACGCTTGAGGAAATGCAGCAAGCATATCCCGAGTACAATATATTCTCGCTTGATGCATACGAACATGTCCGCGGCACGCCCAACGGGACTCCCGACCCGAAGCCATACGGCATCCCTGAGACCGCGACGGCAGAGGGCATTGAATTCAAAGCAGACCAGGCGTCAGTGCCTGTCGACTTTGACGTCATCAAGTTCACCCTCTCGAAAACCATAGCCTCCGAGAAGGACTTCTTCTACTGCCGCGCCCTCCGGCTCGAAAAGTTAGAAAACGGCGAGTGGAAACGGCTTTATTATCTCCCCTACATCATCGTCACCGCCATGGAATGGCCGCTCGTCGGTGTGTCTGGACCGGCATCAATCCCGCTCAAGATTTCGCGGGAAACCGTCATCTCGCCCATCGAGCCCGGCACTTACCGCGCGGTTGCCTTCGTCGGGTACGAGTGCACGCCGTTTTACGCCGAGTTTGAAATTAAGGCTTCACCGCGTAATTCCGAGGGCGCAATTGCGCAGTCAGATTTTTCGTCAGATGAAACAAAAAGCCGCAGGCTGTAGTAGCGCTACAGACAAGGATTTTTGTGAAATATGACGGAAAATGCCCAGCAAGTGTGCCACTCGGACATTGCGCGGTGATGCCTTCAGTAAGACTCGCCGTGCAATTCCGGTAACGCAATAATGGCAAAACGCCTGACAGGCGCACCGCTCGCGGGTCGCGCAGCGACACCGCAAACGCAAAAGCCGTCCCTCCGCGATTTCACGGGGGAACGGCTGATTTTACTTTCCGGGCTTGTTTCCTGTCCTGCCCGCGGCTCGCGCCGCGGCCTTGCGCTCAATCGAGAACATGACCTCGGAGAGCGGCAGGATAAGCAGCCCCGCCACAAAGTTGCCGAAGCAGTGCAGTCCGTCAAACGGCAGCCCGCTGATTATCCACGCTATCGTCTGCCTGAAATTCAGCCCGAACATGATGGCCTGCGCGGGAGCGTACAGCGTGCCGAACGCCAGCCCGTGCAGCGCACACACGACTGGATAGACGACTGCCTTCGCGCCCTTCGACATACGTGAGACCGGCAGCAGCATTGCCGCGCCCCATAGCGGAAGCCATATGTAAAGATACGGCACCCACGACAGCGCAAAGCCCCAGGTAAGTCCGTCGAGCATGATGTAAATATAGATCGGGATGAGCGCCCGCCAGCGGTAGACCAGCGTCAGCAGCACGGTGAACATGCCGACCAGATGAATGTTCGGCAGACCCTCCATCGCCTTTTTCGAGACGAATATCAGCGCCCCGAACATGGCGAATATCACAAGGTGGCGCAGATCAAGTCCGGATTTTGCCCTCATTTGGTCATTGCAAGCTCATACGTCTCGCCGCCCGCAATTTCAGCGCCGTCGACGCCGACAGACATCATCTCGCGCGTGCCGTCCTCGGCGACCTTATTGAAGCACCACCAGGACTGGTCGGCATCATAGTCAGCGGTCATGCCGTTGACGGTCTTGACGTAGAGGCCATACTGGCTCTCATCGCCTGCGACGATGCCGAGCTTCAGCAGCGCCTGACCGAGGTTAGCCTCGTCGGTCTTGACGGTCAGCAGGATGGACTTGTCCGCCGCGGTGACGTACAGCTTGACGGTCTTTGCGCCCTCGCCGACGGTCGTGTCGTTGGTGTAGGTGGCACTTTCCCATACGGCGGGCAGTATCTCTTTCTTGGCACAGCCGCCGAGCAGCGTGGCGACGCACAGAAGCAGTGCTATCGACACAACAACAATACGGTTTTCAGAAATTCTTTTCATTCTCATTCTCCTTGAAGAAAAAATTTATTGATGAACGAAAAGCAGCCGCGTCCCCCCGCACGGAGGGTGCGGCAAAAGCACCGGGGCTGCTGCCGCCCCGACGCGCTCGCCGACTGTCCCCCCGATTTGCCCGGAAAACGTTCTGCCGGCACAGTGAAATGAGCATTCCGGCTTGAAAATCGCGCGTCCGGCACGCACCGGGGCCCCATGGCGTCAACCCAAGGCTGTCCGGCGTCGCCGCGACGTGCGATTCAGTTACGGTAATGGCTGTTGTGGCGGATTTGCACCGCGCTTTCCTCATTCCCGAACGCGAGAGCGCCCGGTTTCGCCTTTCGGCGACCCACTGTGTTTCATTGATCTCACAAACGAGATTATTTTATCACATTTCGTCGCGTTTTGCAATACCCTATCGGGAACTCCGCCGCGCAACTTGTAGTGTTACAATAGATGTGAGACAAAAAAAAAAAAAAGATATAGAAAAAG
>CAVIBA010000133.1:0-5187 GCA_963640785.1 Bulleidia sp. | reverse complement strand
TAACTTAACAATTATTTTTTTAACTTTTTGGTCTCACATCATTGACAAATGTACAAACTCCGTTTTTTTATCATTTATCCCGCCGGTGTTGACAGGTAGTCGCTTTTGTGGTATCATATTCAATATGAAAAGGAAAGGCTGTCCCGCGCGTCGCGCGAGCTGTAACGTGCATGAAAATCGGTAATATTGACCTGCCGCACGGGCTGATACTCGCCCCCATGGCGGGAGTGTCGGACACAACCATGCGGTCGCTCTGCCGCCGCATGGGCGCTGACTACACCGTCAGCGAGATGCTGTCGGCCAAGGCGCTGTGCTACGAGCAGCTCAGCCGCAAGTCAGACACGTCCGGCTGCAAAACCGCCGCGCTGGCGCTTCTCTCCCCCGCCGAGACGCCCTGCGCGGTTCAGATATTCGGCTCTGAGCCCGAGTTTATGGCGCGGGCGGCGGCAATGCTCGGCAGCGGCGAGTTCCGCGGCGCCGGGGCTATACGCCCGTCGGCCATCGATATAAACATGGGCTGTCCCGTCCACAAGGTCGTCTCGTGCGGCGAGGGCAGCGCGCTTATGAAAAATCCCGGCCTTGTCGAAAAAATCATAACGGCCGTGCGGCGTGCGACACGCCTGCCGCTGACAGTCAAGCTGCGCGCCGGATGGGACGAGAACAGCATAAACGCCCCCGAGCTCGCCCGTATCGCCGAGGCGTGCGGCGCGGACGCCGTCTGCATACACGCGCGCACGCGCACGCAGTTCTACGCGCCCTGCGCCGACTGGAGCGTTATCGCGCGGGTAAAGGCGGCAGTGTCCATCCCCGTGATAGGCAACGGAGACGTGCTCTCCCCTGCCGACGCCGACAGAATGCTCCGGGAGATCGGCTGCGACGGCATCGCCATCGCACGCGGTGCGCTCGGCAACCCCTGGCTTTTCGCCGAAATCGCCGCCCACATGGACGGAGTCGAATACATCTCCCCCACCCCAGCCGCACGGCTTGCCGTCGCGATGGAGCACGGCGAGGCGCTGCTCGCCCGCAAGGGCAGCCGCGCCGGACTTGCCGAGGCTCGTGTAAGACTGGCGCAGTACACGCGGGGCTTTCGCGGCGGCGCGTCCGCGCGCGACGAAATAATGCACGCTCCCAACCTTGACGCCATCCGCGTCATTCTCGAGCGGGTGATGACAGAGTGAGGGCACACCGAGTGATTGTGCTGGTGTAATTGCGCATTTATGCCAAAAATCCGACCGGAAGGAGGACGTCATGCTTAAGGACAACGACATATTGATGACGCTCATGAAGCGTGTCGCCTCCGGCGACGAGGCGGCGTTTGAGCAGCTGGTGACAGCGTTCGAAGCACCGGTCTACAACCTCGCCTATTCGGGGCTGCGGCACCGGCAGGACGCCGAGGACGTCGCGCAGGAGGTCTTTCTGCGGCTGTGGCGCACGCGCGGCGACTTCCGGGGCGAGTGCTCGGTGCGCACCTACGTCGTGCACATCGCGCACAACGTCATAACCGACTCGCTGCGACGCCGGACAAGCCATGCCGTCACCGATTTGCCCGACGACGTCGACGACGATGAGGCTCCCCGCCGCGAGCTCGCCGACTCAACCGACCTTCAGGCCGAATACATTCAGCGCGAGCGCGAGGAGGCCGTCCGGCGGGCGATAAACAGCCTCGAGCCCGACACCCGCGAGCTGATAATCATGCGCGACATAAACGGCATGAGCTACGCCGATATTGCCGAGGCGACGGGCGTCCCGATTGGCACGGTCAAGAGCCGACTGTCGCGTGCGAGAGATCAGCTAAAAGAATTTCTGAAAAAAGGGAACTTTTTTGTCTGACGTGCGTCAGTATACACAAATACACCGGAAAGGAGACTTCCATGGATAACAAAAGCACCACCCCCATGGGCTGTGAGCAGGCCGACTCGCTCCTTAATGAGTATCTGGACGGCGAACTCGATTCTGTGACTTCCGCCGCCGTGGAGGCTCACTTAGCGGAGTGTGACTGCTGCCGTCAGACGTATGAGACGCTCCGTGCAATATGCGGTGCGGTCGGCGAGCTCGCCGAGCCCGTGCCGGACGGACTGCACAAAAAAATTATGACGGCCGTTTGCGCCGAGGCGCGCGTCTCGCGCCGCCGTCGTCTTACAAGCTGGCTCGGCGCCGGAGTCGCGGCGATGCTGTGCGTGGGGCTTATTGCAACCGCTGCGGTTCGCCGCATGGCGGATGCAGGCAACAACGATGCGAACGGTCGCGCCTCGACCCCCTATACAGCCGACGCACATATTGAAAAGGTGGACATTCACAATGCCGCAACCGATATCGGCCAGGAGGTCCACCCGTCGCCCGGACACGACAGTGAGGCCGCCGCCGATGTCGTCCCGGAACCTGATGAGGCGCACGCCGCCTTCACTGCCAAGGCCGACGAGAGCCGGACATACGCTGCGGGCGTATCCGGCACATGGACGGGCAGCAACTGGACGCTGACTCTCAACACGAACAACAGCTTCGCCTACACCGCAGCAGGCTCCGACACCGTCTCGGGCAATTACAGCTTCTCTGACGGACAGATCGAGTTCAGCTTCGGCGGTCAGACCACGGTCTACGACGTTGCGGCGGACGGCGAGAACATAGCGTTCACCTACCGTTCGGGCACACCGCTTATCTCATGAGCCGGGTATGTATTCTCAGCGCCGACCGTCAGCTGTACGACACAGCCGCACTGCTGATAGGTCTGCGCGGGCACACTGCCACGCCGACCCCCGGCGCATATCCGCTTATCTGGGACGCCGACACTGTCGCGCTTCCCCGGCTTTCGGGCGGGCAGGCCGTGATAGCGGTCTGCCGCAACCCGGACGCGATTCCCGAGCCTGCCGCGCGGCGGTGCTTCGAGATAGTGGGGCGACCGTTTGACTTTGTAAAGTTTTCCGATGTGCTGGAGGCGGCGCTGTCAGGTGCCGGGAAGCAGATTGTTCCGGCGTCACGAGCGACGCGCCGCCCCGCAATTTCGCTTGACGAGCCCCGCAGGCGGCTGATATGCGGGCAGAACAGTGTCACGCTGACGCCGTCGGAGCTTGAGATATTCAACATCCTCGCCGCAAGGCGTGGCGAGACAGTCAGCCGCGAGCAGCTCGAGCAGCTATGCGGCGGCGAGAGCCTGACGGTTCACATGTGTGCCCTGCGGCGCAAACTGAGAGTCATCAGCCGCGTGCCGTTGCTTGTAACAGTTCACGGGCAGGGGTACAGGTTAGAATAAAATACGGCGTTTTTCGTTTGAACGGGGAACGCCGTTTTTGGTATGTGGGGAGGCGTATTGCATATGCCTGTATGCAAGATAAGTTCTTTGGCCTTGGCGGGTTCTCGCCGGATTATTCTCCGACGTAAAGAAGTGTACTTTTCTGCCGCGAGCAGAAAAGTACACTTCTTTACGTCGGATTTCTCCACGGCGGTAGCCTGCCAAGGCAAAAGAACTTATTTTTCTAAAACGCTTTCCGCCGACATTCGGCGAGTGCCCTCGGGGCAAAGAACCCTTTCCTCAAAAAATCATTTTTACAACATAATAAATCACCCCGTACACTGCCCCCGCCAGTGTGCCGTACAGCAGCACCGGCCCGGCAACGGTGAATATCTTGGCGCCGATCCCAAGCACCAGACCCTCGCGGTAGCTGTCCATCGCGGGCGACACAACCGCGTTGGCAAAGCCCGTTATCGGCACAAGCGTGCCGGCTCCCGCAAAACGCGCAATGCGGTCAAAAACGCCGAGCCCGGTCAGCAGCACCGCAATGAAAATAAGCGTCACCGAGCACAGCAGCCCCGCATCGTCGCGGCTGAGACCGAGCAGCGTGTACAGCTTGTTCAGCCCCTCTCCGATAACGCAGATAATCCCCCCGCAGACAAACGCACGCAGACAGTCCCGCACGACGGCCGACTTGGGCGCGCGTGCATCCGCATAGCGCGGATAGTTTGATTTGGATATATTCATATTTTATCTCTTTTATCTCTCTTTCATGTTTTGTTTTATTATGCCCCAAAGCGAATTTTAATAAAAATTTTTCGTTTGTGAATCTTTTCCGACGTTTTTTCGTTTGTATATAATGGATGCATCAAAATCTCAGAAAGGCGGCAACAAGATGACCCCAAAAATCAAAGTCGCTCTTGCCCGGGAGGGCGACGTCAATGCCAGAGAGTCTATCTACCGTACATACTACGGCGACGTCTATCGTTATTGCGTCTATCGCTGCGGTGACATGCACCTCGGCGAGGATCTCACGCAGGAGACCTTCCTCCGGCTCTACCGCTACAAGGACATATCGGAGTCCGACGTCAGCATCAAGGCCTACATAATGAAAATCGCCTGCAACGTCTGCAATAATCACGCGTCGTCCTATGTACCCACGGCGCCGCTCGACCGCACCGCGCGCTCCGATGACACACAGCTCCTCACTCCCGAACAGGAATCGGTGCGCTACGCCATCGCAAGCCTCGGCGAGGATCAGCGGCAGGTGATAGTTCTCTACTACTTCAACTGCCTGCGCCTTGCCGAAATCGCGCGCATTCTGGAGCTGCCGCTCCCGACCGTCAAAAGCCGCATGCGCCGCGGGCGCGAACAGCTCAAAAAAATTCTTATTCAGGAGGGATTCAACTGATGAACAACCGAAAACTCAAAAAATTTCTTCGTCAAAACGCCGTTGGCGGTGATATGACCCGTCAGTCGCGTACCTCGCATACTGTGCTCAGACGTCTGACGCAGGTCGCCGCCTGTCTGCTCGTCGTCTGCCTCATCGGCGTGGGGTACGTAACGCTGGTGCGCTTTGTCGGCCGTCCCGACGACGGAGGCAACGGCCACGGCACCAACCCGCCTCATGGAGGCCTGAGCGAAGACCCCGCCGATACCTCGGACAACGCCGCGCCCGACTCCGAGCACCCGACGGACTCGCAGATCGCCCCTTCGACCACGTCCGATTATAAGCCGTCGGGCGCCGACCTGCACGGAACCGTCATAAACATATTTGCTATCGACACCGGCTACGTGCGCGAGCTCGGCGGCGACGACCTCACGGGCGAGTCGCTCAACGATTCGATTTACATGCGCCGTGAAAACGTCGCACGCGCGTTTGGCTGCACCATCAAAGAGATCTGCGCCGAGTCGGCGACGGCGTTTGTGAATGGGGTAAAGAACCGCGTCATGGCCGGCGA
>CAVIBA010000132.1:0-5199 GCA_963640785.1 Bulleidia sp. | reverse complement strand
TGTCTCGAGCCGCTATGTCCAATGATGCGCTTGTGATTCTTTTTACTCAAAAGTAAATGCTGTTGCCGTGCATAGATCCGCGTTTGTACTTGACAAAACACGGGCAATGTGATAGTATTAGTTGCTAGAATAAATTTTAATTAATATGAAAGAATACGTGTTTCAATGGATAATCAAATACTGCAATTCGCCCTTTTAATACTCATAACCTTCGGCGCGAGCTTTATTCAGCGCGTGGCCGGATTCGGCTTCGGGATATTCGCCATGACCTTTCTCCCTTACATCATGAGCGTCTACACCGAGGCGAACGTCCTCAGCTCAATGCTTGCCATGCTACTGTCTCTGGCGGTGACTGTGCGCATGCTGCGCGAGGTTCACTGGAAAAACATCATATTCACGCTTATCGGCAGCGTCGTGCTGACCTACATAACAGTCAACTTCATGAAGGGGCAGGCTGACACGCTGCTTCGTCTGCTGCTCGGCGGCGCGCTCATACTGCTCAGCGTTTACTTTCTCGTGTTCTCGGGCAAAATACATATTCGCCCGACGTGGTACGGCGGGTTGATCTCGGGATGTCTCTCCGGCATCCTCGGCGGACTTTTTTCAATGGGCGGCCCGCCTGTCGTCGTATATTACATGGAATCCGAGCAGGATTCAAAGAGCTACATGGCGACCATCCAGGCCTACTTCACGCTGTCGAACATCTACTCAATCGGCGTAAAGGTGTCCGCCGGGTTTGTGACGAAAAATGTGCTCATATGCTTCGGCGTCGGGCTTGCCGGCATGATAGCGGGACTTATTGTCGGCGGCTGCGTGTTTGACAAAATGGACGGTCCGAAAATCAAAAAAGCCGTCTATATAATAATGGCTCTCAGCGGTGTAGCCAATATAATCACTTCCCTTGTGTGATTTTTCTAACGAATAAAATTGTTTTTTGCCGCACGGTTATTGACTTGACGACTCAAACATATTATAATAGTGCAAGGCGGTTTCCACCGTCAATAAACTTAATTTTGGAGCACACTATGAAACAACTCATTCAGGCTATTGACGATCTGCCTTTGATCGTCAAAATTATCTTCTGTATTCCCGCCCTCGACATTATCTGGAACATTTATCGTCTCTGCCGCAGCGTCGACAATCAGAACACGCTCGGTATTGTCCTCGCCATCGTGCTGCTCTTCTTTGGTTGGTGGGGAATTTGGCTGATCGACCTTGTCTGCGTCATTCTCAACCATAAGATCTGGTGGCTTGACTGATTAACACAACCTATTTATAATGAAAAGCACAGCCGATAACCGGCTGTACTTTTTATTTTGTGCGCCCGCCGCAGCGGGCGCACAATTTTTATTCAAGCTCAAACGCCCCGGTGTAAAGCTGGTAGTAGGTACCCTTTTCGGCAATCAGCTTTTCGTGGCTTCCGCGCTCGATTATGCAGCCGTGGTCAAGCACCATTATGACATCGGAGTTCTTGACGGTCGACAGACGGTGCGCTATAACGAACACCGTTCTGCCCTCCATCAGCTTATCCATGCCGCGCTGGACGATTGCCTCGGTTCGCGTATCGATGGAGGAGGTAGCCTCGTCAAGAATCATGACGGGCGGGTCTGCGACTGCGGCGCGGGCTATGGCTATCAGCTGGCGCTGTCCCTGTGAGAGGTTCGCGCCGTTGTTGGTGAGTTCGGTGTCATATCCGCTCGGCAGACGGGTTATAAAGTCATCTGCACCGGCCAGCTTGGCGGCCTGTATGCACTCCTCGTCTGTCGCATCAAGACGACCGTAGCGGATGTTGTCCATCACGCTTCCGGTGAAAAGGTTGGTGTCCTGAAGCACGATACCGAGCGAGCGGCGCAGATCGGATTTCTTTATCTTATTGATATTGATACCGTCGTAGCGTATCTTGCCGTCGGCAATGTCGTAGAAACGGTTTATCAGGTTGGTGATAGTGGTCTTTCCCGCGCCCGTCGCACCGACAAAGGCGACCTTCTGCCCCGGCTCAGCGTACACGGACACGTCGTGCAGGACGTCCTTACCCTCTTCGTAGGCAAAGTCAACATCCACCATGCGGACGTCGCCGCGCAGAGGTGTATAGGTCAGACTGCCGTCCCCGTGGGGATGCTTCCATGCCCAGTGCCCGGTGCGTTCCGTCGTCTCCACGATGTTTCCGTTCTCATCCGTGCGGCAGTTGACCAGCGTGACGTAGCCGTCATCGGCCTCCGGCTTTTCGTCCATGAGGCTGAAAATACGCTCAGCGCCCGCCATAGCCATGACAATGGAGTTTATCTGCTGTGACACCTGATTGATGTTGCCGGTAAACTGCTTGGTCATGTTAAGGAAGGGCACGACGATGTCGATGGTAAAGCCCAGCCCCATAAATCCTCCGGCAGTGATAAGGCCGCGGAAGCTGACGTTTGGCAGCCCCGAGAGCAGCAGCACACCGCCGACGATGGCGCATATAACGTAGAGCACGTTGCCTATATTCATTATGATAGGACCGAGTGTGTTTGCATAGGCGTGCGCGCGGTAGCTGTCGTTGCACAGCTCCTCGTTGATTTTGTCAAAGCTCTCGTTGACCTTGTTTTCGTGGCAGAAGACCTTGATGACCTTTTGGCCATTCATCATCTCCTGAATAAAGCCCTCGGCTTTACCGACCGTCTTTTGCTGACGCACAAAGTATTTTGCCGATCCGCCGCCTATCTTCTTGGAGACAAACACCATCACGCAAATACCGAGCAGGACGACCAGTGTAAGCGGTATACTGTACCACAGCATAATGCCGAGCACCGTTACTACTATAACAGACGACGACAGCAGTGCCGGCAGCGCGCCGGAGACGAGCTCACGCAGCGCGTCGATGTCGTTGGTGTAGTAGCTCATGATGTCGCCGTGCTTGTGAGTGTCGAAATACTTTATCGGCAGATTCTGCATACCGTCGAACATACGGGTACGCAGCTTGTCGAGAAAGCCCTGCGTGATATACGCCATGAGCTGAGTGTAGCAAGTGATAAAAACAACGGAGAGCACGTAAAGCGATGCAAGTATTGCAACCATGGGAAGAATCTCGGTCTTTGCGGCGCTCCACGCGAAGCTGCCTTCCTCGACATACCGTGTGATTACAGCGAAGACCTTCTGCGTAAATATCGACGGTATTGACGAGACGACTGCCGAGAGTATAATGCAGACAGCTGTGAGAGGGACAAGCGCAGGATAGAAGCCTATGAGCATCCCTATGACGCGCTTGAGCACTCCGAGATTCATTTTCGGCTTGGCAGGTGCCGCAACATTTTTCTTACTCATGTTCCTCACCTCCGTTTGTCTGCTGCTCGTAAACCTCGCGATAAATATCGCTCGTCTCGAGCAGAGTCTTGTGGTCGCCGACCGCGGAAATACGGCCGTTGTCCATGACGATTATCATATCCGCCTCCTCAACCGACGCCACGCGCTGCGCAATGATGATTTTGGTCGTCTCGGGGATGTAAGAAGCGAACCCGGCGCGGATCAGCGCGTCTGTGCGCGTATCGACGGCACTCGTCGAGTCGTCGAGAATGAGTATCTTAGGATGCTTGAGCAGTGCGCGGGCTATACAGAGCCTCTGCTTCTGGCCGCCGGATACGTTTGTGCCTCCCTGCTCTATCCAGGTGTCATAGCCGTCCGGGAATGAGCGGACGAAGTCGTCAGCCTGCGCCAGCTTGCACGCCTCGATCATTTCCTCGTCGGTGGCGTCCTCTTTTCCCCAGCGGAGATTGTCTTTGATAGTGCCCGAGAAAAGCAGATTCTTTTGAAGCACCACCGCAACAGCCGAGTGGAGCGTGTCGAGATCGTACTCGCGCACGTCGACACTGCCGACCTTGACGCTGCCCTCCGTCGTGTCATACAGTCTTGAAATCAGCTGTATAAGCGACGATTTACTCGAGCCCGTACCGCCGATAATGCCGACCGTCATGCCCGACTTTATGTGCAGATCTATGTCAGCCAGCGCGTATTTCTGCGCCTTCTTCGAATACTTGAAGCTGACATTGCAGAAATCCACCGAGCCGTCCTTGACCTCGGTTATGGGGTTCTCGGGGCTGCTCAGCGTGCTCTCCTCATTCAGCACCTCGACAATACGCTTTGCCGACTCGGCCGACATGGTAATGATAACGTATATCATGGCGAGCATCATCAGCTGCATGAGCACCTGGAAGCCGTACGTCAGCATCGACGAAATCTCGCCGACGCCCACAACGCTTCCGCCGCTGCTTATTATCAGCTTGGAGCCGACAACGAGCACAAATATCATGTTGAAGTAAACGCAGAACTGCATAAGCGGGCTGTTTATCGCCACTATACGCTCGGCGCGCGTGAAGTCTCGGCGTATGTCGTCGGCCGCAGCGCCGAACTTGCGCTTTTCATAATCCTCGCGCGCAAAGCCCTTGACCACGCGCATTGCGCGGACGTTTTCCTCAATCGATTCATTGAGGCGGTCGTACTTTTTGAACACACGTGTAAACGCAGGCATAGCCTTGCGCGCCACCATGATAAGCCCGAAGGCCAGTATCGGAATGATAATAACAAAGGTCGTCGCCAGCGCTCCGCCCATGATATAGGCCATGACGATTGAGAAAATCAGCATCAGAGGCGCGCGTATCGCCGTTCTGATTATCATCATGTAGGCAAGCTGAACGTTTGAAACATCCGTTGTCAGTCGAGTCACAAGCGACGCAGACGAAAACTTGTCTATGTTCTCAAACGAATATGTCTGCACCTTGTGGAATATGTCGCCGCGAAGATTTTTCGCAAATCCCGCCGACGCCTTAGCGCAGGTAAGTCCGGCAATTCCGCCGCAGCAAAGCGACGCCAGCGCCAAAACAAACAGCAAAAGTCCCGTACGCAGCACAACGGACATATCCACGCCCGCTTCAATCCTGTTGACGAGCTTTGCGGTAATGAACGGGATGAAACACTCAATCACGGCCTCGCAAAGTATGAATATAAACGTCAGAATCGAGGGCAGCTTGTATTCCCGTATACTTTCTGCCAGCTTTTTCAGCATACTTTTCTTCCTTTCTTCAAATTAAAATAGTTTTAGCAGTTATAATTGAGTATTATACCACACAACCGGGAAAATTGCAAGCATTATTTTACATCTTAATTAATTCTTCTAGTGTACATTTGTCAATGATGTGAGACCAAAAAGTTAAAAAAATAATTGTTAAGTTA
>CAVIBA010000131.1:2720-5253 GCA_963640785.1 Bulleidia sp. | reverse complement strand
GGTTCGGGGCAGCGCCCCGAGAGCAATCGGTTTTTGCTTACTTTATTCCGTTTCCACCGCCCCTTTTTCGAAAGTTTTGCTGGGTCTCGGGGGCTTTTTCAAAAGCCGCCCGTGCGGGGTCTGGGGCAGAGCCCCAGATAATCTTAAACTTTCAAATACCCTTTGAGTACCTTGAGGGTGTTGAGGACGCCGTCGACGTGGCTGCGTTCGTAGCCGTGGCTGGCGTAGACACCGGCGCCGATGAGGCCGTGACGGATGTCGTAACCGGCGCGCAGGGTGGCTTCGACGTCGGAGCCGTAGAAGGGATAGACGTCGACGGCGTAGTCCGCGCCCTCGGCCTCGGCTGCGGCAATCAGAGCGGAAACAATCTCGTAGCTGTACGGCCCGCCGGAGTCCTTCGCGCAGATGGAGACCTGCCGCTCGGAGCACTCGACGCCGCTGCCGACGCACCCCATGTCGACGCTTATCGCCTCAGTCACACCCGCGGGAACCGACGCCGAACCGCCGTGCCCGACCTCCTCGTAAACGGTCACGTGGGCGTAGACCCGGCGTGCGGGCGTGATGTCGTTGTCGCGCAGGTACTTCGCGAGCCCCAACAGTATGCCGACCGACAGCTTGTCGTCGAGAAAACGGCTCTTGATGTAGCCCGTGTCGGTCACGCGGGAGCGCGGGTCGAAGCAGACAATGTCGCCGACGCGGATGCCCAGCGCGCGGGTGTCGGACGCCGAGCTTACGTCGCTGTCGAGCACGACCTCGGTTGTGTCGAAGGTGCGGTTGGTCGAGCTGTAGTCGCGGTTGACGTGCACCGAGGCGTTGCACAGCTGAAGCGTGCCCTCGTAAACCTTGCCGTCGCGCGTGTGGACGCGGACGTTCTCGGCCTCACCGTTTTCGGCGCGCATACCGCCCAGCGGCGTTACGCGCAGACGGCCGTTACCCTTGATTTCGGCGACCATAGCGCCCAGCGTGTCGGTGTGCGCCTCGAGAAGCAGGGCATTTTCGGTGTCGACGCCGCCGAGGTCGGCGATAACGCCGCCCTTTTTCGTCAGATGAGCCTCAAAGCCGAGCGCGCGGAATGCGCTGCATACCCATTCGGCCGCCGCGGCAGTGTAGCCGCTCGGACTGTCGATGGAAAGCAGCTCGAGCGTCTGCGATACGGCAAAATCAGCATATTTTTTCATTGTTAAACCTCCGGACGAACTAAAATACCACGGTTTCATTCGCGTGTTGTGTGGTAGTGTCCTAATTATATAATAACACGCGGGATTAGTCAAGTACCGACGCGGCGAACAATAAAACTCCCCCGATTTGCTCGGGGGAGTAAAATTCAGTTTATCCCGGTGGGACGCTTGACGCTTTTCGCGAGCGCAATTGTCTGGAACACAACGCCGATAGCGGAGAACAGCAGCATCATGACAAAGTCCGACCAGAACGCGCGAGCCCATTCGGCGTCCTGCATGAGACGCGAGAACGCTTCAAGCGCGCTGATGTCGACACCGGCTTCCGCCGCACCCAATCCGGCTACGACCAAATAATAGCCGAACACTGTGGCAAGCATGGTGACGACGGACGTCGCCGCCACGATGATGACCATGACCTTGTCCCGCTTGCCGCCGAACTTTGCGTACAGCGTCGCGCCGAGTATTACCGCAAGAAACGCCGACAGCGACGATATGTACCCGATGTAATACAGTATCGCCGCCACGGCAGCGCCGCCGAGCGCGCCGACAAGCGCGCCGAGGAAGCCGCGGCCGTAGTTGCCGGGAGCGTTTTTGAACTCCTCGTTTTCGTTCTCAATCTGGGCGTTTATTTTGAGCGCGCAGTCGGGATCGATGCTGATTGACATTCCCTCGATGTCGAAAATGCGGCGGTTCTCCGACTGTGTGCCGCACACGGGGCAGTAGCCGACGCCGAGCGCGCCGTTGTTTTTGAGAATTTCGGTTACCTGAGGCAGAACGGTGCCAAGCCGCCCGATTATCCGCCCGATGGCCCACGCGTCGCGCAGCCCGAGCACCAGACCGTAGCCTGTTGAATCGCAGAACGCCTGTCCCTTGAGGTTCAGCCGCTTTATACGCGCGACAATTTCATCCTTTTGCGCGTCATCGGCGTAAAAGGAAAAGTGAAGCACTACGGGGGCGACGTTGTTCATAGACAGCGAGGCGTTGACCTCGAACCCGTCGTACGTTCCGTATGCAGTGCCGACTGAGCTGTTTCCGCTGACCTCAAAGCCGAGCTCACCGAAAAAATTCTGAAATTTTGCCATGTTGTTTTCCTCCTTAACGTGTTGGGGGGTAATTGTGTGTTATCTCGATTGCGTTATTTCGACCACTTGACCGTCTCGCCGTTCTTGGCGGCGCTCTCGTAGATGGCCTCGATCATGCGGACGGTTGCCGCTGCGTCCTCGGGGGTGTTCTTGGTGTTCTCAATCTCGCCCATGACGAGGCGCGCGAGGTAGAGCGACTCCTCTGCCATGCGGTTTGCGGGGGCGTACTCGGGGTTGAAGGGCTCGCCCTCGTTCGGGTAGACCGTCACCTTG
>CAVIBA010000131.1:0-2710 GCA_963640785.1 Bulleidia sp. | reverse complement strand
CGCGGTACTCGGCGCGGAACTTCCATGTGCGCGCCATGCCCCACTCAGCCGTCGCGTTGACGAACTTGTCGGGGTAGAGGAAGGTGGTGTTGACCGAAATGTGGGGAATGCCGCCGTCGGTCGTGTGCGCCTGAATTCCCTCCGGCTCGCCGAACAGGAAGCGAACCATGTCGACGTCGTGAATGTGCAGGTCGAGCGCGACGCCGCCGGAGCGCTTTTCGTCGCGATACCAGCCCTCAAAGCCCCAGCTGGGCATTCCGCTCGAACGGCAGAAATACGCGGCGCGAACCTTGCCGTATTTGCCGCTGTCGATGATGTCCTTGAGCACGAGGTACTGCGGCTCGAAGCGCAGGCACATGCCTATCATCAGCTGCTTGCCGCTCTCGTGCCATGCGCGGAGTATCTCGTCGCACTGCTCGCCGGTAAGACCCATGGGCTTCTCGCTCTGGACGTTGTAGCCGCGGTGCAGCAGCATCGTGACGTATTTACAGTGCAGATATGTCGGCAGGCAGACGTCGACAACGTCGGGCTGCTCGACCGACAGCATCTCGTCGAGGTCGGTGTATGTATGGTAGGGCATGACGGGTGCAGAATCCTCGCCGCCCTGGTTGATGGTGATGAGCTTTTCAAACTGCTTGGGGTTGATGTCGCAGAGCGCCACCAGCTTGACGGGCTCTCCGCGCTCGGCGAGCAGCTCATATCCCTTGCGGTGAGAGCGGGCAATGCCGCCGTAACCGAGAATTGCAACTTTTATCATGGTAGATTGACTCCCTTCAATAATTTATTGCCTCAATTATAACACAATCGCCGACGCGGCGCAATAGCAAAGTGACATTTTTGCGCAAAAACGCCCCGCCGCGTGACTATTTTCGGTAGGTTTGTCGATTGACAGCGGGGCGGCGCGATGATATAATTATCGCATCGTGCTACTTATGAAGCGGAGGCTTTTTCATATGAATGGCAAATACGTGCGGGGCGTCGTCGCGCCGATTGTGGCGGCGGCGATATGGGGTCTCGCATTTACAGCGCAAAGCATAGGCGCGGGCTATGTCGGTCCGTTTACATTTACCGCGGCGCGGTCGGTCGTGGCGGTTCTGACGCTGGGCGTCGTTCTGCTTGTGGCGACGCTCATACGCCGCCGGGGCGGCTACGAGAGGCCGACGGGCGGTGCGCGCGCGCTGATAATCGGCGGCGTCTGCTGCGGAACACTGCTCTGCATCGCCACCAACCTTCAGCAGGCGGGGCTCAACGGAACAGACGCGGGCAAGGCCAGCTTCATTACGGCGCTGTACATTGTGCTCGTGCCGGTCTTCGGGCTGGTTTTCGGCCGCCGCGTGTCGGCGTCGACGGCGGTAAGCGTGGCAATTGCGGTCGCCGGAATGTACCTTCTGTGCGTGGGCAGCGGCTTTTCGGTGCAGGGAAGCGATATTTACGTTATAATCTGCGCCTTCTGCTTTGCCTGCCACATACTTACCATAGACCATTTCGCGCCGCAGGTCGACGGTATCGCGCTGTCGCTGGTGCAGTTTGCGGTCATGGCGGTCGAGTCGGGCATCTGTATGCTGATATTCGAGAAGCCCAACCTCAGCGCGCTCGCGGGCTGCGTGCCGCAGATACTTTACGTCGGCGTGCTGTCGAGCGGCGTGGCCTACACGCTCCAGATTATCGCGCAGAAGGCGAGCGACCCGACCATGGTGTCGCTGCTGCTGAGTCTCGAGTCGGTTTTCGGGGCGATTTCGGGCGCGATTGTTCTGCACGAGACTATGACTGCGCGCGAGTATGCCGGCTGCGCGCTAATGCTGTGCGCGGTT
The DNA here is from genome assembly GCA_963640785.1 of Bulleidia sp. Taxonomy (GTDB): domain Bacteria; phylum Bacillota; class Clostridia; order Oscillospirales; family CAG-272; genus UMGS1002. The sequence continues at coordinate 899 of CAVIBA010000131.1, read as the reverse complement.
ATGCTGTCGCAGATACCGGCGAGCGTGTTCAAAAGAAAAAACTGACGGCCGACAAAGATGTCCGGTCGCCGGGAAACAAGTAAATGAAAAAACGCGCTGCGGGAGCTCCCGTAGCGCGTTTTGGTTTGGGTGTAAGCCGTATGCGCCGAACATGTCCTCGTACCAGGCGAGCGCCGGCAGGATAACGGCAAGCGTTTTTTATGTTTTTAATTTCCTTTTCGGTTACTTTGCTGTCAGACTGCGGTATTATTATATCATTTTCGCACTCACTTGGCAAGGGATGCCGGAGGGGCAAATCAAAAGAGCAGTGAGGTCGCCCCCACTGCTCTTGTTTTAAGGCTCCACCGCGCAATGCTCGAATTGCACGGCGCAGCTTCAGCTTTCCAGCTGCTTGCCGAGAAACCCTGCGGCGGTCTGTATCAGCTTGGACTCGACCTCCGAGCCGAGAATGTCGCGCGGGCGCTCGCCGTCAGCCTCGGCGACAGACGCCACGCAGCCGATGATGTCACCCTCGCTGATGATGGGCATGGCGCAGCTGATATAGTGGTTTTCGCTGTCGGCGATGACGGGCAGCCGCTGACCGCCCTCGCGCCACATATACAGCGCTCTGCCCTCGATGATGGTCTCGAGCTCGTCGGACAGCGTCTTGTCGACGTACTCCTTGCGCGGCACGCCCGAGCAGGCGATGACGGCGTCGCGGTCGCAGATGACGACCGCAAGCGAGCATGTTTTGTGCAGCGTCTCGGCGTACTGCCCCGCAAACGCCGCCAGCTCGCCGATGGGCGAGTACTTCTTGAATATGACTTCACCTTCACGGTCGGTGTAAATTTCGAGCGGGTCGCCCTCGCGGATACGCATGGTGCGGCGGATTTCCTTGGGGATGACAACGCGTCCAAGAT
>CAVIBA010000130.1:0-5261 GCA_963640785.1 Bulleidia sp. | reverse complement strand
TAACTTAACAATTATTTTTTTAACTTTTTGGTCTCACATCATTGACAAATGTACAGGACGCGAAAATTTTTTAGTATAGTTTTTCCGGGAGTGGGAGGCATATTGCATATGCCTGTATGCGAGGTTGTGTGCTATTGCATATGCACGTATGCAGAAAAAGTTCTTTAGCTTTGGCAAGGCACGCCATGAAGGCCACCGACGGTGGAGAAGTGTACTTTTCTGCCGCGAGCAGAAAAGTACACTTCTCCACCGTCGGTGGCCGCCACGGCGAGCGCCCGCCAAGGGCAAAACTACTTATCAAAAAGCAGTCCCCGCAGGTCGTCACCTGCGAGAACCGCAAAAATCAATTTAATTAATCAGCATACGTGCATATGCAATAGCCACTCCTCCCCCGCCCCGTCCCTCCCCTCCCCTCCGCAGAGGCCGTATAGCAGCGGCTTGCTCAGTCGGGAGGTTCGGCAGGTTCGGAAGGACTCGGTCATCCTCGAAATCGTTCGGCGCGTTTCGGTAAGTCGCTAAAGGTGCACGCAGCGCGCTATCGTCAGTCCGCCGCAAGACCGGCGAGCAGAATCGCCGCCTGCTCACGGGTGAGAGCCGCGCCGTAGTCGACCTTGTCGTCGTCGGGAAGAAGCCCGCGCGAGACAAGCTGCCCCACCGCCACACGCGCCCAGACCGGCGCGGAATCGTCTCCCGCAAAGGCCGCGACGGCGACGTTGGTATCTATCCCCAGCATCGCAGCCGCAACGGTCGCCGCCTCGGCTATCGTCATGGGAGCGTCCGGGAAGAAATATTTCTTGCCGTCAAGCGAGCTGCCCTTGATGTAGCCCGAGCGCGCCGCCGTCGCTATGTAGGGCTTGAGCGCGGAGGAAATGTCGCTGTCGTCCACAAATCCGGTGCCGCTGACCGTCGGCAGCGAGCTGATGCCCGCCGCCTTGAGCGCCATGACCACAAATTCACACCGCGTCACCCCGCGCTCCGGGTAAAAATAACGCGCATTGCCGACCTGCGTACCGTTCATAACGCCCATGTCAGTCAGCTTTATTGCGGCGGCGTAGGCCTTCGACGACTTCATGTCCTCGTACTGAGCCGAGCTGACGCTGATGCTCACCTCCAGCTTCACGCGGCTTGCGGCCGAGTAGTTGCCGTACTTGTCGTAAACGACGTACTCAAAGCTGTCCTGCCCCGTGTAATCCGCGTCCGGAGTGTAGACATACCGGCCGCCGTCCGACAGAGTAACAAGCCCGTGACGCGGGTAGGTCACGATCTGGTAGGTCAGCGGGTCACCCTCGGGGTCGGCCGCGGACAGCTTACCGTATGCGGCAACGTCGCGATATGTGCTGACGGAAACCTGCTGCCTCCCCGCCGTCGGCGAGTAGTTGACGCTGTCGAGCAGATACATCCGGCAGCGCAGGTCGTAGGCACTGTCGTTCACGCGGAACTCAAACGATGCCTGCCGACACCCGTCTGCGGCGGCAAAGCTGAGCATGCCGAGATTTGCGCGCGAAATTGACTGCCCTGCGCGAACCGTCGAACTTCCGATAAGCAGCTCACCGTCGGTGACCGCAGGGACGGAGACAACCGTGATCGAAGTCAGCGGCGAAATGTTGAGCAGCCGCTCGAAATCGCTCGGCGAGAAAAGTATCTCATTGCCGACGATTCCCGACTTGGCCATGGGCGTTTCCCCGGCAATAATGCTCAGCGCAGGAGACACGGGAGCCGAGCCGGTGTCTGCCGCGGCCATGATTCCGGTGTTCACAGTCACCGACAGTATAAGCGTCACAATGAGCGCCGAGACAGACATGAGAACTGTGGTTTTCATTTTTTGACCTCCAATAGAGAATATCTGGTAAAGTATACTCCCAGCCCCAAAAAATATTCCCGTTTATTAACAAAAAAGCTCTTAAAAGTATTGACATTAAAAGTCAGTTATATTATAATGTCCGCAAATAAAAACGAAAGCGCAGATGAACATTATGCTTGACATAAAATTTGTTCCACGTCCCACCCTCAAACAAAAGCCGACCGACGAGAGCAGTCTCGGTTTCGGCCGCATATTTACCGATTACATGTTCCTTATGAACTATACCCCCGACGCCGGCTGGCACGACGCCCGCATCGTCCCCTACGGTCCGCTGGAGCTCGAGCCCTCCTGCATGGTGTTTCACTATGCGCAGGAAATGTTCGAGGGTCTGAAGGCCTACCGCACCGCCGATGGCTCGATTCAGCTGTTCCGCCCCGACAAGAACATCGAGCGCATGAACAACACCAACCGCCGCATGTGCATTCCCGAGATCGCGCCCTCCGACGCGCTTGAGACCATCAAGGCCATCGTCGAGCGCGAGCGTGACTGGGTACCGCACGCGCCCGGCACATCGCTCTACATCCGCCCCTTCATCATAGCGACGGACACGCACCTCGGCGTGCACCCCTCGAGCAGCTATCTTTTCTGCATCATACTGTCGCCGGTCGGCTCCTACTACGCAGACGGCATTGCCCCGGTCAAGATTTTTGTCGAGAAGGAGTATGTACGCGCGGTGCGCGGAGGCACCGGCTTTGCCAAGGTCGGCGGCAACTACGCCGCGTCGCTCATCGGTCAGGCCAAGGCGGACAGGCTGGGCTACGCGCAGGTGCTGTGGCTCGACGGTGTCGAGCACAAGTACATCGACGAAGTCGGTGCGATGAACATCTTCTTCGTAATCGACGGCGAGGTGCTGACCCCGGCGCTCGACCTCGGCAACATTCTGCCGGGCGTCACGCGCGCGTCCTGCATCGAGCTGCTCAGCTCGTGGGGCATCAAGGTAACCGAACGCCGCATAACTCTCGACGAGGTACTCGAGGCTAACCGTGAGGGGCGTCTGAACGAAGCGTTCGGCACCGGCACGGCGGCCGTAATCTCGCCCATCGGCGAGCTTGTAGATGACACCGGCCACGCCATTCTCAACGACGGCAAAATCGGCCCGATAGCCGCGCGGCTATACGACAGCCTGACCGCCATCCAGTGGGGACGAGCCAAGGGGCCTGACGGGTGGATTGTCAAAGTGTGCTGACGACCGGTGTGTGGGCTTATTGCATATGCCCGCACCTCACCCGAACGCTTCTTCGAGCAGCTCCAACAGTCTGAACCTCAGCTTGTACTTCGTCCCGCCGGACTCGGTGACAATCCGGTACTGCTCCGGCGTCAGTCCGACCTGCATGAAGGCGTCCTCCGACGCCTGTCTGTCCGCCGCACCGAGACATAGGTTCGGAAACAGTACGCACCACCAGTTCTTGCCCTCCGCCTCGCCTATGCAGACGCGCAGAGACATGTACCTCCCCGCCGGAAAACACACCGACTCATAGCTGCGCGTCGGATAGTCCTCGTAGTCGAGCAGCACCGTGACGTCGTAGCCGTACCCCTGCTCGCGTATGACGTCGAGCGCCACCTGACGCAGCGTTTCGAGCTCTCCGCTAAGCGCCGCGACGGCGCTGTCACGGTCGTCACAGCCCTCGACTATCACGGACGCGCACTCAAGCACCCGGTCCCGCACGCACAGCTTGAGCGCCTGATCCTCCTCGCTGTCCGAGTTTGCAAGGACGTGCAGACGCACCACGCTGTCGTATATCTCGGCCTCGCCGTGGGTCGGGAGCGTCCCGATGATGAGAACTCCCGCAAGTATGAACAGACAAAACAAAGCAACTTTTTTCATTGTAATATGTTAACCTCCTGTTGTGGTAAAATATTGTCTGGCTTTCGCCGTAAGTTTTATTCATGCATTTTCACATTATGCCTTAATTTTCATGTACCGATTGACAACACCCCGAACGTGTGATAAAATAATAACAAATTATAAGGGAGAGAATTGCTATGGACAAAAAAATATCGCCTTCACTCATGTGCGCGGACTTTCTGAACCTCGGCCGCGAGATCAAGGCTCTCGAGGAACAGGGCATCGAATACCTCCATATAGATATTATGGACGGCATCTTCGTCCCGAATTACACGCTCGGCACCGACTTTATCAAAAAGCTGCACCGCGCTACCTCCATACCGCTCGACATCCACCTCATGATCGACCGCCCGGATTGCAAGCTGGATCGCTTCGAGTTCCGCCCCGGCGACTATGTCTCCATCCACTATGAATCCACCCCGCACGTCCAGCGCACGCTTGCCTACATACGTCAAGCCGGCGCACGCCCCATGCTCGCGCTCAACCCGGCGACGCCGCTCTGCGTGCTCGAGGAGGTGCTGCCCGACATCGACGCCGTGCTTATCATGACCGTCAACCCCGGCTACTCGGGTCAGAAGCTGATTCCCCAGACAATCGAAAAAATAGCCCGCCTGCGCAGTATGCTCGACAAGGCTGGCTACCCCGACATCGAGATTGAGTGCGACGGCAACGTCTCGTTCGAGAACGCTGCCAAGATGAGCCTTGCAGGCGCGAACATATTCGTCGCCGGAACCTCCAGCCTATACGCGCCCGGCGCCGACCTTGAGACAAACGTCGTAAAGTTCCGCCGCGCCATCAGCGCCGACTGAACCGCTCCCTTTTGCCCCGAAGCGCCTAAAATTTTCAAAAAAATATTGATATGCGCCCCGGAATGTGGTATACTATCCGGTGGTGTACCGATTATATTGATGTAAAAAATCTGAAAGGAAAATATTATCATGACCTACAACAAAAAAACCATCGAAGACATCGATGTTGCGGGCAAAAGAGTTCTCGTCCGCTGCGACTTCAATGTCCCGCTGAAGGACGGCGTCATTACATCCGACAAGCGTATAGTCGAAGCCCTCCCCACCATCAAGTATCTGCTCGGCAAGGGCACTAAGGTCGTCCTGTGCTCTCACATGGGCAAGCCGAAGGGCGAGGTCAACCCCAAGTACTCGCTGGCTCCCGTTGCTAAGAGACTGTCCGAACTGCTCGGCTTTGACGTCCCGCTCGCTGCCGACACCATCGGCCCCGACGCTAAGGCAAAGGCCGCCGCTCTGATTCCCGGCCGCGCTATCCTGCTCGAGAACACCCGCTTCGATAAGAGAGAAGAAAAGAACGACCACGAGTTTGCCAAGGAGCTCGCTTCCTTCGGTGACATTTTCGTAAACGACGCCTTCGGCGCCGCTCACCGCGCCCACGCTTCCACCGCAGGCGTCGCTATGTACGGCGGACTTCCCGCTGTCTGCGGCTACCTGATTCAGAAGGAAATCACCGTCATGGGCAAGGCTCTTGAGGATCCGGTACGTCCCTTCGTCGCCATTCTCGGCGGAGCTAAGGTCTCGGACAAAA
>CAVIBA010000129.1:0-5361 GCA_963640785.1 Bulleidia sp. | reverse complement strand
GCGTCGGCACCAATCCCGGAGGCGACGGTACGTCAGGCTCTGACAGCTCGGACAAGACGCCCGACACCTCCGCCGAGATAGTCGAGGAGCTCAAAATCGTGGAGGACGGAGCGTCCACGTTCACCATCGTCTACCCCGACTCGCCCGGAGCCGAGCTGTTCCAGGCCGTCAAGTCGCTGGCCGACGCCATCAAGGAAGCGACCGGAGTCACAATTAAGACCGACAACGACTTTGTCAAGCGCGGTGAGTCGCACGACAGCGAGGCCTACGAAATTCTCGTCGGCGAGACCAACTACGACGAGACCGCCGCGGTTCTCAAGAATCTCAAAATGAGCGATTACGCCATAGTTCAGTCCGGCCACAAGATAGTCATCACGGCGCACTCAGTCGAGCTGACCGTCCGCGCCATAAACTACTACTGCAAAAACCTCATCAAGGACAACCTCAAAACCGACGAAGCCGGCAAAACCAGCCTGCTCTTCACGCCCTACACCTTCGTATCAAAGCCCGCGGTCGCCTCGCTGACAATTGCAGGAAATGAGTTGCGCGACTACAGAATAGTCTACGCCAAGGGCGAGGCGGGCTACAAGGACGCCGCCGAGCAGCTGCGCGCCCTTGTCGGCGAGCGCTACGGCTACGTTCTCGAGATCGTCGCAGACACTGAGTCCGAGGCCGTCGACAAAGAGATTCTCATAGGGCCGACCAACCGGCCGCAGTCCTCAGCCTTTATGGCGGCGCACCCCTGCGAGACGCTGGAATACGCGCTCGGCATCACCGACGGGCGCCTGCTCATCACCGGCAAGCCCTACTCCTGCCTTCAGGCAACCAACCGCTTCTCCTCGCGCTACCTTTACAGCGGCTCGGAGAACGTCGCACTGGCCGAGGGCGAGCTTCTGATAGACAGTATGCGCACCGTCAAGTCCGCGCCGCTGGCCGAGGGCGCTGACGTCCGCATTATGACCGCAAACATTCTCGCCGAGATGGAAACCTGGGGCGGCACAACTCCCGTTGTGCGCCGCGCCGAGATATTCGCGGCCGTGCTCGACGTTTATCAGCCCGACGTCGTCGGCGTTCAGGAGGTCACAAACGCATGGTACAGCCATTTGCCCAAGTACGTCGGCGACAAATATGAATTTCTCCATCCCAAAACGCCGACCGGACTTACAAACTATTCCTCCATTCTTTATGACAAGACAAAATACGATGTTATTGACTCCGGCGTTGAGTATTTCTCCACCGAAGGCCCCAACAACATCCGCCTTGTGACCTACGCCGTCTTCTCGTCCAAGACGAGCGACGTAAAGTTCTGCCTGTTCAACACCCACTGGTGCTGGGACACCGCAGAGCACGCCCACAGACAGGCGACTGAGGAAGCCGCGCTTATCAAGCGCGTCACGGCCAAGTACCCCTACCCCTACTTCTGCACCGCTGACTACAACACCATTCAGGAAACCGAAAATTACAAGTACTTCCTGGAGCTCACCGGCGCTGTCGACGCCAAGTACGCCGCGCGCGACGCCGGAACGCTGCTCAACATCTCGGGCGGCTGCGGATACCTCGGCACACCGCGTGGCGAGAGTGGAAACTCCATCGACCACATCTTTATGTCCGCAACCTGCGAGGCCTGCGCTTTCGCCACCGTCACGAGCAACCAGACCTACGACATCTCCGACCACTCTCCCAAATATGTTGATGCAAAGTTAAAATAAAATTCAGAGAAAAGGAGAAAGTTATGAAATCAGTACGCATCATTGCCGCAATTCTGGCTCTGCTGACGGCGCTTGTCGTCTTTGCAGCCTGCGCCAAGAATCCCGACGACTCTTCAAAGGACACTACGACCTCTTCCCAGGCTGACACGACTCCCTCCGGCGGCGAGGACTCGTCATCCGACGCCGAGACCTCGATCTCCGAGATTCAGATTCCCGACGACCTTAAATTCACAGGCAAGACCTTCACCATCTTCACCTGGTCCAACCAGACCCAGTGGGAGTGGGACGCCGAGGGCATTGCGGGTGAGCTGATAGGCGACGCGATCTACACCCGCAAGCTCAACACCGAGGAGCGATTCGGCATCAAGTTCAACGTCGTCAAGCAGGCCGGCGAGTGGGAAAACCGCAACAGCTTCATTCAGGCCGTTGCAGGCAGCGTTCTCACCGAATCGCACGCCTATGACATCGTCGGTCAGTACACCCCTGCTGCCGCTATCGGCACCATGCAGTCGCTTTACACCGACCTCAACGACGTTGAGTACCTCAACCTCGAGAGTTCCTGGTGGCCGGGCGATATCGCCGAGGCCTGCTCGATCAACGGCAAGCTGTACTTCGCAACCGGCGACATCACCCCCACGCTCATCCGTAACATGGGCACCATCATGGTCAATCTCGACATGGCAAAAAACCTCAACCTCGAGAACGTCTATGACGTCGTTGACAGCGGAAACTGGACTCTTGAAAAACTCAAGGAAATGGCTCTCGGCCGCGTTTCTCTCGACGGCGACGTTGACCAGTCCTACGGCATCACCATTGCCAACAACATTGTCTACGACAACTTCTTCTACGGCGGCGGCTTCAAGTACATCACCGCAGAGTCCGACGGCACACTCCGTGTGTCCGACGACATAAGCTCCGAGCGCCTGGTCAACTGGTTCAAGGCCTGCCAGAGCCTGCTCAACGACAATGGCGACGTCGCTCTCTTGGCAATCAACAACGCCTTCACCGCGGGTCGCTCCATCTTCCAATGCGGCTCGATTGCAGACGTGCAGAACTACCTCAAGGACGTCGAATTCGACTTCGGCGTTCTCCCCTTCCCAAAGTATGACACCGACCAGAAGGACTACGCCACCGTCGTCGGCTACTGGGTAACAATGTTCAGCGTTCCGATCGATGCTCCCGACACGACTATGTCCGGCGCGGTTCTTGAGTACCTCGGCTACGAGGGCGCAGCCAACCTGACTCCTGTCGTCTACCGTGAGGCTTTTCAGTACAGATACCTCGGCACCGAGGATAACGCCCGCATGTTCGACCTGCTGCACGATACGCTCGTCTACGACACCGGCCGTATCTTCGCTGACCAGATCAATTGCTTCGCAGCATTCCGTCAGGCCGCTTCTCCCATAATCGACTGGATCTCTTACTCCACCGGCCAGAAGAAGTTGTGGGCTAAGAACGTCACCACCATTTACACCAAGCTCGGCTGACAGGCCGACGAAAGGGAAAGAAAATGCCGTATGTAACCACATCCGCCATGCTATCCGACGCCAAGGCCGGACATTACGCCGTCGGCGCCTTCAACGTTGAAAATATGGAAATGTGCATGGCCGTTATCCGGACGGCGGAGCAAATGCGCTCGCCGGTCATTTTGCAGACCACCCCCTCGACCATACGGTACGCGGGGTACGGGATGTTCAGCGCAATGGTCTTTTATCTGGCCGGGCGCACGAGCGTTCCCGTCGCACTGCACCTTGACCACGGCGACAGCTACGGCCTCGCCGTCGACGCCATGGCAAACGGCTATTCCTCCGTCATGATCGACGGCTCGCATCTGCCGTACGATCAGAATGTTGCCCTCGCCCGCCGCGTGGTTGACACCGCGTGCGTCAAGGGTATTCCGGTCGAGGCAGAGCTCGGCCGCGTCGGCGGTAAGGAGGACGACCTCGAGGGCGGCTCGCCGGGATACACTGACCCCGACACCGCGGTCGACTTCGTCCGCCGGACGGCGGTCAGCTCGCTGGCGGTCGCCATCGGAACCGCCCACGGCGTCTACCGCACGACACCCGCGCTTGACACCGCCCGGCTCACCGACATCCGCGAGCACCTCGCCGAGGCCGGACTTGACCTCCCGCTCGTGCTTCACGGCGCTTCGGGACTTACGACCGAGGCCGTCCGCGAGTGCGTAGAGCGCGGCATCTGCAAGGTCAATTTTGCGACCGAGCTGCGCCAGGCCTTCACCGGCGGCTGGCGGAACGCGCTGACAGATCCCGCCCTGTTCGACCCCAAAAAGCCGGGCAAGGCCGGAATGGAGCTTGTTTCGGAGGTCGTCCGCGAGCGCATAAACGTGTGCGGCTCCGCCGGACGCGTCTGATTCTTCACCGCGCAGTTGTGACAGTGCAATTGCATGCCGGTACATAAAAAGAGCCCACAGTCACCTGACTGTGGGCTCTTTTTCCGTCTCCCACGGGCGCCATATCCCGATGAGCACAAGCACCGCCGGGAACAGAATCATGCCGACAACCCCGAACAGCCGGAACCCGACGTACATCGCCATCAGCGACAGCAGCGGGTGCATTCCGAAGCTGCTCCCGACCACATGCGGCTCCGCAATCTGCCGCACGACCGTTATCACGCCGTAAAGCACAAGCAGGCCTATCCCCCGCCCCATCTGTCCGGTGACGAGATACCAAAGCGCCCACGGCACCAGCACCGTGCCCGTCCCGAGCACGGGCAACAGATCGATGACGGCCACAAGCAGCGCGACAAGCAGCGCATAGTCCACCCCAAGTACCAAAAATCCGACCAGCAGCTCGCCGAACGTCATGAAGAAAAGTATTCCGTATGCCCGGAGCCAGCGCCAGAGGCCGCGCGTCACCCGCCGACTCATGGGCTGCGCGCCGTCGACGCCCGACATGGCGGCTCGCGCGCGCTCGGGCAGCAGCGCCGAGAGCGCCGCGTGTATGGCGTCAAGCTGAAGCGAAAAGTAAAAGCAGGCAACGACTGTCACCGTCAGCGCGAGCAGGCCGGACGGGAGTCCCGTCACCGTACGCAGCGCGAAGGAGGACAGCGTTCCGCCGAGCCAGGTCAGCACGCCGCTCAGCGCGTCCATGAGCACGCCCACTATCTGCGCGCGCTCGTCCGCGCCGGCGCCCGCCAGCTCATCGAGCAACGGCAGGCGCGAGATGACGCGGTCGATCATGCCCGAAATGTCGGACGCGCGTATCTCGCCGAGACGCGACAAAAGCGCCCCCGTCTCAAACACGAGCCGGTCGATTGCCAGCCAAAGTACGCCCGCGAGCGTCCCGAGCCCGAGGACAAGTATCATCACGACCCACAGCCAACGCGGTGTGTGCGTCCGCCCCGAAAGCCACGCCGCCGCGGGCGACACCGCCAGCGCCACACCCCACGCTATCAAAAACGGCAGCAGCGCGCCAAGTAAGTACTTCACCGCGAAGTAGGCCGCCGCAAGCCCTATCGCCGCGCAGATGAGCTGCGCCGCCAGGTTTCGCCAATCAGTTTTCATTCTCTCACCTCACACCATTATTATGCAGCGGCGCGCCCGTTTTATTTGCCGGATTGCATCAGTCGCCGCATAATTGTACATTTGTCAATGATGTGAGACCAAAAAGTTAAAAAAATAATTGTTAAGTTA